>JAFTUJ010000277.1 GCA_017466305.1 Thermoguttaceae bacterium | reverse complement strand
TGGTTTTCGCCGACAACGACAAGCCCGGTCGAGACGCGGCGCGAACGATTGCGAAAATCTTGACCGACGCGGAAATCGGCGCGAAAGTCGTCGTTTTCGGAAGCGTCGAGCGCGACGGCGAAACGTTGGTTTTCAAGCGTCCCGGAAGGGGGGAAGTCGCGCCGGAGAAGTACGACGTCGCGGACTTTTTAAAGGACGTTTACGCTTGCACGAAGGATTTAGAGGGCTCGGAACAAAGGCAAGAACGGGGACGGCTCTTCGACGATCTGCTTACCGGCTCTTTTGTTTTTGACGCTTCTTTCTTTGCCCGGCAAGACGAAAAGGCCCCGAACGCCGAAAACGCCCGCGTCGACGCGCTCGACGACGAGAACGAAGAGACCGGCGAAGGCGACGAAGACGACGTAACCGACGCGGAAGAGGAGAAAGCGGCGCAAGAGGGACGCGAAGCCGCCCGCCGTCGCGCCGAACTGAATCGCCGACGCAAAGAAGCGGAGGAAGCCCCGGAAGTTCCGGACGGGCTCGACCTCTACCCGATAACCGACTTCGCGAAAGATTGCGCCCGCGTTCGCGGCGTTCCGGAAGCGGCTTATTTGGCGGCGGCGTTCGCCGTTCTCGGCGCGGCGGTCGGGCGACGATTCCTTTTCGACGAACCGGAAAGAGGTTATAAAGAAACGACCCCGAATCCTTGCGTTTTCTTGGTCGGCGAATCCGCGACGTCTAAATCCGAAGTTTTAAAAGACGTCGCCGAACCGTTGGAGAAACGACAAACGATTTATAACAAAGAATATGCGGAAAAAAAACGAACCGAATGCCCCGTCGTATGCGCGCACGACGCAACGCCGGAGGGCGCAAAAAAGAAAATGGCGATCAACGAAAGGGAAAAAGCCTTAGAGGGGTTTCTGGCGTTGTTCGACGAAGGCGCGAAACATTTCGTTTCTTACGGCGCCAAGTCGGAAGCGGGTTCCGTGTCGCGTTTTATCGAGGCCGTCGAAGGAAACGCGCGCAACACGGCGCGAAGCGCCGAAGAAAACGAAACCGTTCTTACGGAAAAATCGACGCTTTCCGTAATCGGCGGCTTTCAACCGAAGGCGCTCCTTACGGCGTTGGAGGATAATAAATCCGTCTCCGATCAAGGTTACATCCACCGCTTTCAATGGATTTTTATTCCTTGGAACGACGACACGCAACGCGAAACAGCGTCGCCCGACCGGGACGTTAGGGCGGCTTATTTAAATACCGTTGCGAAAATTGTCGGTTTCGAGCGGAAGAAACGCCTTGTTTTTACCGGCGGGGCGGCGAAAGAACTTCGTCGGGTTCGCTCTAAAATGGACGACGTAACGAAGACGCGGCGCCAAGCGGGGGCGGTTATGGTTGGAACGTATTGGCGCAAGGCGCATAAAACGCTGGCGCAGATCGCGGCGTTAGTTCATCTTGTTCGCTGGGCGACGAACGAGAGCGAGGCGGACGAAGACGGCGGCCCGCTTCCGGAGATCGGGGCGGACTCGGTGCGAACGGCGGAAAAATTTGTACGGCTGTTTTGCGAGAACTTCGAAGCGGTGTTAGGCGTGTTAGGTTTTGAACAAAAGAGCGTCGGCGCCAACGGCTTTTTAGATCGTTTGGAAACGAAAGTTTTGGATAGGATACGGGAACTTCAAAACGCCGACGGGGGCGCGACGAAAACGACGATTAGCCGAAATTTCTCGGCCTTCAATAAAAAGGGCGGCGGGGGTCGGTTAGAAGATATTCTTAAATCGCTCAATCGTAAAGGCTTTATTATTAAAAAAGGAAGATTCTATCGTTTAAGCGAAGAGGACGGCGAATAATGGCGAGAATGAAAACGAAACTTTATCCGAAAGAACCCCGTAAGCCCCGACGCGTTCGCAATTTTGAACTGGTCTTAAATTCGGGCGGCGTTCTTTGCTTGCCGGGCTCGACGTACACGGAAAGCGCGGCGCGAGAATGTTTGGCGATTTTGAACGAAATCGAACGTTGTTACAAGGTCGGCGACAAGCTCGAACCGCGTTGGGAAGCGATGATCGCGGCGCGTCCGGACTTCAAAGAACGTTTAGTCAAAAAAGGGCTTGTCGAAATCAAGGAGGGCCCGACGCTCGGCGAACTTCTTCGGCGTTATTGCGACGCGAAAAAGCGGGTGTTGAAGGCGTCGACGCAACGCACGGACGGCGTTGTTTTTAAGGCGTTCCTTGAAGAGATCGGCGCCGAAACGCGGGCGAACGAGTTGACCCGTCAAGAGGCGTTCGAGTATATCGAGAGACTTAAAAAAAGACCTCCAAAGAGGAGAGGAGCGCGCCTAGCGGAAGCGACTTGGACGAAGTGGCTTACTACTTTGAAAAAGCTCTTTAATTGGGCCGTCGAAAACGAACTTGTCGACGCGAACCCGTTCGGCAAAATTCGCGGCGGGAGCCAAACGAATAAGGAGCGGATTTTTTACGTCGACTTGAACGCGTCGGCGCGGATTCTGGACGCTTGCCCGTCGCAAGAGTGGCGAACGCTCTTCGCCTTTATGCGATACGCCGGGGCCCGCGCCGAAAGCGAACCGCGCGAACTTCGTTGGGGCGACGTCGACTTTGAGAGACGTCGTTTGACGATACGTTCGCCAAAAACGGAGCGATACAAGGGCGGCGACAAACGCGACTACCCGCTTTTCCGCGAGCTGGAACGCGAGTTTAGGGCGTTGAAGTCGGAGCGCGAAGAAACGTCGGGCGGCCCGGTCGACGTCGACGACTTCGTTTTTCGTCGCGGTTTGACGGCGTCGAATATGCGAAAACCGTTCCTAAAAATACTCAAACGCGCCGGGGTGGAGCCTTGGGAAAAGCTCTTTCATAACTTGCGGGCGAGTTGCGATCAAGACGTTTCCGGATACGCTCCGGCGCACGTCGCGGCGGAATTTTTGGGGCATTCGCCGACGGTTGCGGCGCGGCATTACTTGAAGGCGAACGACGGCGACTTTGCGCGTCTGTTAGGGGGCGGCGTATTCGGCGCGGTCGAACCGGTTGCGCGAGAGACGGCGGCGAGTTTTGGCGCGGTTTTGGACGTCGCTTTTGCCGAAACGCCGTTTAACGGGCGCTAGCGTCGCGTTTAAACGCTGTTTGTTTTGTTTGCGTCCCCTTGGGCTTGCTGGCTAAAAAACCTTAGAAAACGGCGTAGGGCGCGTTTAGCGGACTTTTGTCGACGGCGTTATTTTTGACCGCTTGCGTTTTGCCGAAGTTTTCGGCGGCGCGAGCGGTTTTTTTATCGGGCGTTTGGGGCGGCGCGGGCGGGTTTTATCGGGGACTTTTAAACGGCGCGGGCGGTTCTCAATTGATCGTTTGAAGCGATTGTTAAAGGACGGGCGGCGCGTCCGGAGCGACGGTTAAGGAGGGGGCGACGCGAAAGACGGCGACGCGTTAAACGACGCGCTTCTTTGCTTATTCCGAGCATATTTCTTATTTTATCCGGACGGGGCGTTTTGCGCGGTTGGCGTTGCCTTTTTAATCGGGCGATCTTTTTTCTTTTGCCCGGCTTTTGTAGTTTATCGCGTTGCGTTTAAACTTGCGTTGCTTATCTCTTTTTCTCTTTTTCTCTTTGTTGGATTAAACGTCGCGCCTTTGCTATTTTGGCGGGCTTCGTTATTCGGCGTGTTTTCTGTATTCCGCGCGTCTAACCTACCTTCGCGAAACGCGACGCTTGGCCTCCGCCCTTCTCTTATCGCGAAAGACCGTCGAAGCGGGCGAGAGTTCCGCCGCCGGTCGGAATTGAAGAGAGGCGTTTCTTTGCGAACGTCGTTGACGACTCCGAAGGTTTCGCGCCGTTTGTCTTGAAGAAGGAGGGGCCGGGCAAAGAAGAAGGAGCAGAAGCGCGAGACGACGTTTTCGCTTGATTGCGGGCCCCGTTTAGCGTGGTTTGGGTTTGCGAACGGGGAAAGCATCGGAAATTTCCGACGTTTCGTGCGTTTTTTCCGACGATTGAAAATTTGCTAAACTAAGGATAAATAAAGAGTTGGAGACGTTTTTCCGATAAATCCGACGTTTCCGACGGCGTTATAAAATAAGAATAAATTAAAGGGAAAGAAGAACGTCGCAAAAACAAAGAAAACAGGCTGCAAAAGCGCCCCCCATTTTTGCCCCCAAAGGGGGCTATTTCGGGGGCTGGGGACTTGTATATAGTGTTTTGTCGCCCAAAGAAAAAACGGTAAAAGTATCGATAACCCTTTGTTTTAACAGCGTCTAGCGTGATTTAGAGATAGGAAGGCTAACACTAGATAAGTCTATAAAATGGGCGATGTAGGATTCGAACCTGCGGCCTTCTGGGTGTAAACCAGACGCTCTAACCAACTGAGCTAATCGCCCTTCCGGAACGTCGCGGGCGCTAAAAAACGACCGCGTGAAGCGCAAAAAACGGCTTCTTTTCGTAAGATAATCGAATTATAACAGAAAAAAACGTTGCGTCAACCGCGCCCAACGTGTATAATAACCCAAAAGTCAAGAAGCCGCGAT
Source organism: Thermoguttaceae bacterium (assembly GCA_017466305.1). GTDB lineage: Bacteria > Planctomycetota > Planctomycetia > Pirellulales > Thermoguttaceae > RUG369. The sequence continues at coordinate 2,083 of JAFTUJ010000277.1, read as the reverse complement.
TCGTCGGCGGCGTCGAGACGCAACGTCGATCCTGTTTTCCTAGTTTAACCTTATTTTCGGACCAAAAAGGAGCGTGCGCGTGCGCGAGTTTGTTTTCGTCGGCTTCGAACCTTGGGCGAGCGCGGCGCCGATCTTCGCCGACGCGTCGATCGCGACCGTGCGTTGGATTGGAGTGATCGTCGCCGGATTCGTGTTGGCGTTCGGGATTTGGCAGGTTCGCGAACAGCGCGACCGCGTTCGACGCCCCAAGGCGAGGTTCGGCGCCGCGCCGGAGAAAGAACTCGAATTCTTGAAACGGCAAGCGTTTCGACGAATGCAAATCGGCGGGTTGGCCGCGATCGTCGGCGGCTTGATGCTTGTCGGGTTGCATCTGCCGGCGCAGGACGCGCCCGGTTGGTGGGCTTCCGCTTGGCTCGGCGTCCTCTTTTTCAGCGGTTGGGCGTCGCTTATGGCGTTGGTCGACGCGACCTCGACTTGGCTCCATTATTCGAGCGAAAGCGCCCAAACGGACGCGGAAAAGATATTGCTTGAATATCAAATGAAGAAAATGCGCGAAAAAGCCGAGCGCGCCGCCGTCGACGCGGAACAAAACCCGACGTCGGAAGACGAAAAAACGTCGGCAAAGAAAGCGGAGTAAGTCCGAGATTTTGCCGTTTTCGCCGACGTCGCCCAAGATACCGTCGAAAACGAGAATATAGACGAAATAGAAAAACTGCGACGGCGCGAGCGTTGGGGGGAAGCGCGTAAAATAGGAAGACGGCGTAAAACGGCGAAGGATGGGCGGCGCAACGAACGAAAGAACGGCGCCGAGAAACAAAAACGGCGCGTAAAATTTAGGAGCGGCGCGAACGGCGTCGGAGATTATGGCGGATTTGCCTCAAAATTTTCTTTTTCGTTTCGGTTTTCCGTGTCGTCGACTCGACGCGGCGACGGAGAAGGCGGCGTTTGGCGGTTCCCCGACGGCGGAGGCGCTTTCGGCGGAATATCGGCTTCCGTTTTGGACTCTTAGCGAAATTGTTTCCGGACTTGGGCGCGGTCGCGAACCGGGGCCGACGACGCCGCGTTCGAAGGAAAACGCCGAGCTTTTCGACTTCCGAATCGCTTGGTCGCCGCGCGGTTTGGTCGTTACGTCGATCGTCGCGGGACGGCGGCGCGTCGCTCGTCGAGCGCCGACGGAAGCGGACGCGACCGACGTTTTGCGACTTTGCCTCGATACGCGGGACGTGAAGGAGGCGCGACGAGCCGGTAGATTTTGCCATAAGTTCCTATTTTGCCCGTTTGTCGGGAAAACGGACGACGCGGAGCGACCGAGCGCGATTTGGGCGCCGATCAACCGAGCGAAAGAGTCGCCGAGTCCGGTCGACGTCGGCGAATTCCGGTTGGCGTCGGAGCGTCGCGTCGACGGTTTTGCGTTTTCGGCGGCGATTCCGGCGTCGGCGCTGACCGGGTTCGACCCGACCGACTTCCGGCGGCTGGGCTTGCATTTCTCGCAACGCGACGAGGAACGCGGCGCCTTCGACTTGCAACTCGGCGAACCGTTCCCGATCGAGGACGACCCGAGCCTCTGGACGTCGCTCGAATTGGTCGAGTAACCCGAGCCGACGAGTAAAGCGGGAAAACCGCCGCTTCAACGCGCAAGAAAAAACAAACGCCGCCCCAAATGGCGGGTGCTCATAAAACAGTTAACAGGCACAGCGGCTTGCTCTGTGCCTGTTCTTGTAGAACTTCACTTTTCATGATAAACTGAAAACAAACAGTTCGACAAACTTGAATTTGTGGAGATGATAAGATGGTCAATATTACAGATGTAAAACAGATTCTTCAACTCGCGATAGATGCCGAGATTAAAGTCTTTCTTGATGGTGGCTGGGGGGTAGATGCGTTGCTTGGACATCAGTCAAGAGTCCATAACGATATTGATATTTTTGTAGAAAAGAAAGATTATCAGAACTTTATAGAGATAATGAAAGCTAATGACTTTTATGAGATTAAGATGGAATATACAACATTGAACCATACTGTATGGAAAGATGTGAAAAAAAGGATTGTTGACTTGCATTGTTTTGAATATACGGGCGAAGGT
>JAFTUJ010000276.1 GCA_017466305.1 Thermoguttaceae bacterium | reverse complement strand
GCGTTTACGTCGAGCCGGGGCGCCGGAGCGTTTGCGTCGAGCGGGGGCGTCGGAGCGTTTGCGTCGAGCGGGGGCGTCGGAGCGTTTGCGTCGAGCCGGAGCGTCGGAGCGTTTGCGTCGAGCGGGGCGTCGGAGCGTTTGCGTCGAGCGGGGGCGCCGGAGCGTTTGCGTCGAGCGGGGGGCGCCGAGCAAACGGCGCGAATAACGAGCGCAAAGAGCGATAAAAGCAAAAAAGCCGAACCGCGACAAAGCGCGTTTCGGCTTTTTTGTTCGACTCAACCGCGTTCGTTCGCCCAATTGGACGAAACGCGAAAACGCGGCGCTCGCGTCAAAATCAGGCGTTGTTGTTCTTTTGGAGAACGCCCGCGGCGACGAGTTTGTCGATGAGTTGTTGCATGCTGTTGAACATGCCGAGGAAGCCTTGCGGCGGCATAATAACGCGTTCCGACATTTCCGGTTTCGGAGCTTCGCCTTCGGCGCCCGGTTGGAGGGTGACGAAATCAAAACGAACCATGTTGCCGGCGAAGTGAATTTGGCCGACGCCGTCGGCGTAAATTTCTTTTTTCATTGGGGAGGTGAACCTGTTTCAAATGGTTAAATCGAACCGCCGCCGTCGACGCGTCGCGCCGCCGACGTTGGAAAATAAGCTCTACATAGGCATAATCGGCGATTTGCGCGGTAAAACTTCACTGTTTCAAGTTTTTTTATCGCATTTTTCATTTTAATCGTCGACGCGCGCCGAAAAATTTACCGGCAAACGTTACGACGCAATAATCTTTAGAGGACGACGGAAGCGGAAAGTTTCAAAATTCGGGCGTTTTTTGGGCATTTTTCCAATTTTTTCAACATTTTTTTTCAAACGCTCGCCCCTTGCGCGCAAAATGAAGGAACGAATTGTCGGAAAAGAGCGTCAAACGATCGGTAGGCGGCGCTTAATCGGAATTTTTGGAATTTTTTTGGGAAAGTTGGCGAAGAAATTGCTCGCTCCCCCCTTTCCAGCGTCGAAAAAATGAGTATACTAAAGGACGCTATTCGTTTTTTAGAAGCGAAACCATTTTTCGAATGTTTCAGCTCGACTCCGCGTTTTCGCGTCGTTTGAGTCGGACGGAAGACAAACGTCAATAACTTTCAAAGCAAGACGGAGAATATCGTGGGAACCAAAAAAACCGGTAAAGGACGACGTAAGCTCGGCAGAAAAAAGCGACGAATGCGATCCAAGATTCGTCACCGAAAAGACTGAGCGGCCGTTTGGTCGCGTCGTCGGTCGACGTTTATACGGGGAAACGAGCGTTGGTTCGTTCCCCGTTTTTTTTTGCTTGCGACGAAGAGTCGGCGAACGCGACGGCAAGCGTTGCGCGGCGAGCGTTCGCCCTTTGAGCGTAAAGAAAGATATTCCGAACTTTTTCGATTCGCCCTTTGAGCGCAAAAAACGCCGACGACCGGCGGCGATATTCCGAATTTTTTCGGTTCGACCTTTGAGCGCAAAAAACGCCGACGTTCGAACTTCGTTGAGGAAGGGGCGAACGTCGGCGTTTTGTTTATTGGATTTATTTTGTCTGTTTTGTCTGTTTTGCCTATTTTGCCTGTTTTTGACGTTTGGCGGCGACTTTTCCGGCGTCGGCGCGTTGCTTTGGCGTTATTCGTCGGCGTCTTCTTGGTTTTCGGCGTTTTGCGCGGCGGCCGCGTTCATCGACTCAATCCAAGCCAACGTTTGCGCGAACTGTTCCGGCGACATATTTTGCCGCAGCTGCTCGAGAACCTCCGGCGCGACGGTAACGCCCTTAATTTGCGGGATTCGCGACGCTTCTTCGCGGCGGCGCGCCTCTTCGGCGAGTCGGGGGAAGAGTTCCGCCTCCGTCGCGAGCCCCCATTCGACGGCGAGTTCCGGGTTCAGGTCGATAAATTCGTTAGCGGTAAAGTTGACGTCTAAAAATCTCCGGAAGAAGCCGTCGAGCCAGCGGTTTGGGCAAACGACGACGCGGTCGAGCGGAACCGAGAAGCCGTTGATTTCCGCCCAAGCGCGAGCGCATTCGCGAACCGTTTTCATGCGGAGCCCGCCCGTTTGCGCGTAGCAAAGGTTGACGTCGGTCTCGGCGACCGCCGGTTTGAAGACGATTTTCGGCGCGCCGTCCTTCGCTTCGACGACGATAAGCGAGTCGGCGTCGCCGCTCGGTTGGTTCCCGCCTTCGAAGCCGGACGCCGTTTTCGTCGCTTGGCCGTCGAGGTCGGCTTCGCTTTCGTCTAACCCGGCGTAAATATCGATCCAAGGGAGGATGGTTGTCTCCGTTTGGTTGCCAACTTTAAGTTCGCATTCAATGTTGTAACCGTAAAGGCGCGGGTCGGCGGCCAACTGATAAAAATCGTCGTGGTAGTCGCCGATGAAGACCCAATCGCCCGTTCGGAAGAGGTGTTTCACCTCGTCAAAGCGGCGGAGCGCTTGGGACGCGTAGAAAGACGGCGTTTCGACGCCGGCGATTTCCGACGTTTCGGCGCGGAATTCGCGAATCGCGTCGCGGTCTTGGGCTTGCGCTTTGGCGTTTTTCGCGTTTTGATTGTTATTTTTCATTGGCTTGGAATCTTTCTCGTCGAAAGTAGAGACGACGGCGGGTCGTCTTGCGTTGTCTTATTGGATCTCTTTACTTTGCTTTTGAGAGGTTCGATTTTAGTAAAATTGGGCGCGAAATTTTTGTTTTTCGGAAAATTGGCCGAAAAGAATTGAAAAATTGATAAAACGGGGGGAATAAGAGGGGTTGATGGAATGGGAAAAATAGGAGGAAAGGGGGAATGCAGGACGATAAAAAGAACGCGTCGCGGGGACGCGTTCCGGAGGGCGACGACGTTTGAGCGTCGGAACCGGCGCAAGCGAACGTTAAAACGGTTCGAAGGCGAAGGACGGGGCTTGGAACGCGACGCGGCCCCAACGTCGGAGCCGATTTTTTAGGGCGGCGGGCTTGGCGTTAACGTCGAGCGGCGTCGGCGATAATTTCTTGAAACCCGAGTTCGTTTTTCGCGCCTAACGATCGGTCGGCGAAATATTTCGCGGCCGCTTCGAAGTTTTTCGTCACGTTTTTCTCTTTCAACTCGGCGTAAAGTTGCGGGATTCGGGATTTTTGTTCGCGTTGTTCCGTTTGGGCGAGCGCGATTTGCCGGATCCGCTCCGGCGCGACGCCGCAAGCGATCGCAAGTTCCGGATTGAACAGCGCAAAATCGGCGTAAAATTCCTCCGCCGGTTGGCGACCGTTGCAAAACGAAGCGCGGCAAACGACGACGCGGTCGAGCGGAATCGAATAACCGTTCAACGCGGCCCAAGCGCGAGCGGCTTCCTTAACCGTTTGCTCGAAAAGGCGTTCCGTCTGCGCAAAACAAACGACGCGACCGTTTCGCGGGTGAAAAACGAGCGTCGGAACGTCGCCTTGCGCCGGAACCGCGACGACGTTGGCGTCGGCGTTCAGACGCGGCGCGACTTCGCACCCGGCGGCGCAAGCGGTCGGACGAACGAACCCGAGGCGGTCGACTTCCGCGCTGGGGCTCGGGCCGGAGGCGTAAAGGTCGAGCCAAGGGAGGCGGCGTCCGCGTTGGTCGGCGACCGTCGCGAACGAACCGACCGCGAGTCGGCATTCGACGTTGCGTCCGTAAAGGCTCGGGTTGGACGCGAGTTGGTAAAGGTCGGCGCGGTTGTCGGCGACGAAGAGCCAAGTTTCCGCCGACTTCGCGAAAATTTTTTCCGCTTTTTGAACGTCGAGGCCCAATCTTACCGCTCGCGAAATCATTTGAACGTTCCACGACGCGGAGCGCGACGCTCCGGAAGCGGGGAAGAAATACGCAGGGGAGAAAAGCTTGGCGCGTTTGGGGGTATAACGCAGCCGTTGATCGCGGAGTTCTTTTTGCGCCGCGCGTTCGCGAAGTTGCGTTTTTTTCGTTTGGGAGTAGCGATTGTTCAGGTTCGACATTGTTTTTATTCCTTTAACGACGTCGGCGATTCGAAACGCGCGTCGAATGTTTTTTTTCTTTCTTTTTACTTTTCTTGCCAATAAGAGGCGCGCGTTGCGAAAATTTAGCGCAAAGGTTTAAATTTTTGGGAAAATTTTGCGACGAACGCGTTGCGACGGCGGCGCGTTTGTTAAGAAGGGCGGAAAGGACAAAATGAAGAAAAAGGATAAAATGACGATCGAAGGGTTGAGAGGAGGAGATAAGGGGAAAAAGGGGGAAGCGGTTGAGATAGAAAGAGCGAAAGCTCGCGCGTTTTGGGGAAATGCGCCGGAACGCGGCGTCGAGCGCGTTATCCGACGAGCGTCGCCGTCGCCCGATAACGCTAAGCGCGCCGGTCAAACGAGAAACTCGCTTAAAACGCCGCGCTGAAACGAAGAAACGAACGGCGGCGTTTTGGAGATTTTGGCCCGTCGGCGTCGCGGCGACTTTTTGGGGATTTTGGCCCGTCGGAGTCGCGTCGACTTTTGGGGGATTTTGGCCCGTCGGCGTCGCGTCGACTTTTGGGGGATTTTGGCCCGTCGGCGTCGCGTCGACTTTTGGGGGATTGGGCCCGCCGCCGTCGCGTCGACTTT
>JAFTUJ010000275.1 GCA_017466305.1 Thermoguttaceae bacterium | reverse complement strand
CGCCCGTTCGTCGCGCACGAGTATTTGAATTTAGCGATCAAAATGGACCCGCGTTACGAGCCGCGTTTCACCGGGATTCGCCAATCGCCGGTTAGCGTCGAAAAATGGACGCAAACGCGAAATAAACTCGGTTTGAACGTCGATTGGGGCGCCGCTTGCGTCGCCGCGTCGGAGCGGTTGCAAGGAATTTACCAAAAACGCGGACTCGAAGCGGCGCGTCTCGACCCGGCTTGCGACGGTTATCATTTTTGGTCGCTCGTCGACGCGTCGATTCCGCAAGGCGATTGCGTCGCGGCGCAAGGTTACTTGAACCCGTTTTGGGAACCGCGACCGAACGGCGTCGCGCCGCGCGATTTTTATCGCTTCAACGGTCCGACCGCGCTTCTGCTGACGACCAACCTCGACGCGCCGATTCTCGTCGCCGGAACCGCGTTCGACGCCGAGTTCCGAATTTCGCATTACGACGCGGCGCCGATTCCCGCCGGAACGCTCGACTGGAAATTGACGGCGAAAGACGACGCGAAAACGGTCGTCGCGTCCGGTTCCGTTCCGTTCGAAGAAGTCGCCGCCGGGTTCGCCGGACTCCTCGCGACGTCGAAAATCGAACTCGCCGCCGACGCCGTTTCCAAACCGGTCGCGCTCGAATTCTCCGTTTCGATTCGCGGAACGAAATTCGTCAACGCTTGGGATTACTGGATTTTCCCGAAACGCGAAAAGCGTTCGCTTAAAGGATTCGCCGTTTCCGATCTTTGGTTCGACACGTTCTCGGCGATCTTCGACGACGTAAAACGGATTCCGGAACCGACCGGCGACGGCGAAACCGCCGTTCAAGCCGACGACGGCGAAATTTGGATCGTCGCTCCGGACGAACCGGCGTTCTTCGACGCGATCGCGGCGGGCCGCAAAGTTTTCGCCATTTCCCCAGCTTCCGAAACGCCGAACGTTTCGCTCGGTTGGTGGTCGATCGGGACGCAAATCGGAACGGCGTTCGCCGACTCCCCGGCCTTCGGCGACTTCCCGAACGCGCCTTGGATGGACGAGCTTTGGTTCCGTTTGATTCGCGTCGGCGCGCTTGATTTCCGTTCGAAGCCGTTCTTCGGGACGTTCGAGCCGCTGGCGGTCGGCGAAGGGCGCGACTCCTATTACCTTTACTTGGCGCAAACTTGCGTCGGCGAGTCGAAAGTTCTCGGCTCGTTCGCGCTCGACCTAACGCAAGCCGACGCTCCGGAAGCGCTCGCCCTTCTCGACGCGCTTCTCGGATACGTCGCGAGTCCGGCGTTCGACCCGAAAACGAAAACCGCCGACGCCAACTTTACGACGTTCGCGGTTCCGGACGGCGTCGTTTGGGGATTCGGGCGCGTCGCGAAGACGACGAAACCGGACGAGCGGCATATCAACGCGTCGCCCTATTCCGACGCGGCGCCGATGCGCGTTTGCCGTCAAGATTCGCTCGAAAATCGGCTCGACTGGACGACGAAACCGCTCGACCGCGCGGCGCTCGACCCGAACGGCTCGACGACCTTCGCGTTCGTCGGCGCGCTCGGCTATTGGTCGGAAGCAAAAACGAGCGGCTTCGAACTCTTTGTCGACGATAAAGCGGTCGTTCGCTTCGACCTTCCCGACGACGAAAACGCCGCCGTTGGAACGACTTGCGACTGGAAGAACGCCCAAACCGGCGCCGCGCTTTCGTTCGAACTGCTCCGCGTCGAGCGTCCCGGCCCGGACTTTTTCGGCGTCTTTAAGCTGACCGTTCCAAACGCGCTCCTCCAAGGCGCAAACTCCGACGCGAAAACGGCGACGCTCTCCGTTCGGTCGCTCGGCGAAAAGAGCCGCCGTTGGTTCGGGCTCTTCGAGTATCGCGGAGTCGCCGTCAAATAGCGCAAACCGCCTATTTTAACGTTCGGTTAGATTCTCAAACGCGGAAGCCCTCCGTTTGGCGCCCGGAAACGGCGTTCAAACGGAGGGCTTTTTCGTCCCAATCGGTCGACGCGAAGAACGTTTTGCCCAAAACGACTTTACTCTAAACGCTTAGTTTCCCTATTTTAAACAACAGCGTCTTCCGCGCCTTCTTCCTCCTTCGTCAACCGCTCGTTTTATCCAGTTTAACGCGCGACTTGTTGAAATAGGCCCGTTTAGAACGCGCCGTCTCCGCAACCCGCCTATTTATCCCAATTCGCAGACGCTCAAGAAAAAAAAGAAAGCCGCCTTTCGACGACTTTCTTTTTCAAACGCAAATCGACGTTTTCAACGTTTTTCGTCTTTTTAAAACGCAACGTGGATTTTTACGTCAAATTCGCGACGTTCGCGGGAGCGAAAACTACTTTTCGACGGCCATGCGGAACGGTTTTTGCGCGACGCGTTTGACGACGGCGTCGCAACGGAGGCATTGGGTGCAAACGCGCATCGTTTTCGAACCGCCGTTCGGGGTCGTAACGCGAACGTTTTGAAGGTTCGGTTTGAAGTCGCGGGAAGTGATCCCGGTAACTTTCGTACCAACCCCCTTGAGACGCTTCGCGCGACCGCGGGTGGTGATGTGATTACCGACGATTTTGCCTTTACCGCAAATTTCACAAACTCGAGACATTGTTATTCCTCTTTAATTTCCTAAACGGGAAGACGTCGTAAAGTCGAACGCGCCGCCCCAATTCGTCGTTTTTTTTTCAAAAATCTTCGAAAAATCAAGTTTTCAACGCGTTAAACGGCGTTTCGAACTTCCAAATTCGTTTTTTTTCGACGCTCCGGCGGGTTCTTTTTACGGAAACTTACCTTCCTGCGTTCCGACGTCGATCTTTCGCCCGCGCCGCGTTCGAGTCGCTCGGGTCCCACCCCGACGCTCGCCCGTTTTTACCGACGAAAAATTTCAACAAAATCGAACGAAAACGCTTCCGCGCCTTGGCGCTCGACTCTCGCGACGTCGCGCGAAACCTCGGAGGGGAACCGCAAGCTCCGCTCATCATTCGTCGCTTGCTTTCTGCCTCGGAAAGGGTTGTTTGGTTTCTAAACGCTTCGGACGTCGGTTTTCATTATATCCCCCTTCTTCTCTTCGACAAGGGGAGCCGATAAAAATTTTTTCCTTTTTCTTCATTTTTCAACGTTTTCGAGCGATTTTTCTTTTCTTGACGCGAGCGCCGATTCCGCGCCGTTCCTCCATTTTACCCAGTCGTTCAATTCCACTGTTCTTTTTTTCTTAAATTCGCAAAAAACTCATTGACGCCGCCCCAACCGTCGATTATAACAATATTGACGACGGTTTTAGTCGCGACGCCCGAATTGTGGCGTCGAAATTTTTCGTCAATTTCCGTCGAAATTTGCCCTATATATTAATAACGACAAAAGGAACGAAACGATGCGCAATCTCAATCGCCGCGACTTTCTGAAATCCTCCGCTTTGGCCGCCGCCGCGACCGCGATTCCTTGGACCGAAACGATCAAGCCGGTTTGGGCGCAAGCGCCGAGCGACCGTCTCCGCATGGGTTGCATCGGCGTCGGCTCGATGGGGCGCGGCGACGCGCGCGGCTTCAACGGCCTTTGCGATATCGTCGCCATCTGCGACCTCGACGAAGACTACGGGATCGGGCGCACGATTCGCTCCGGTATCGGCAAGAAAGACGACAAAGGCCAAACGATTACGCCGGACGTCTACAAAGATTATCGCCGTTTGCTCGAACGCGACGATATCGACGTTGTTACGGTCGTTACGCCGGACCACTGGCACGTCAAGATCGCGATCGAAGCGCTCCAAGCGGGCAAACACGTTTTCTGCCAAAAACCGCTCACGCTGACGCTCGAAGAAAACCTCCTCATCCGCAAAGCGGTCGAAAAATACGGCAAAACGTTCCAAGTCGGGACGCAACAACGCTCGCAACACGACCAATTCGCGTTGGCCGCCCTCATCGTCCGCTCCGGCATGATCGGCGACGTCAAGAAGGTGATCTGCCACATCGACGGTTCCCCGACCTCCGGCGACACGGACATTCCGCAAATGGCCCCGCCCGCCAACTTCGACTGGAACATGTACCTCGGTCAAGCGCCGTACACGGAATTCCTCGGCGACGGCGACTTCCTCAACAAAAATAACAACGACAACCGCTTCGGTCGCACCCGTTGCCACTACGAATTCCGTTGGTGGTACGAATACTCCGGCGGTAAATTCACCGACTGGGGCGCCCACCACATCGACAGCGCGTTCTGGGCGCTCGGCCTCGACAAAGCCGGAACCGGCCCGCTCAAGGTCGACGGCACGAACGCGAAACACCCGGTTCCGTTCAAAAACGGGTACCCGACCGTCAACAACCGTTACAACACGAGCCACGATTTCGATATCGGCGTTCAACTCTCGAACGGCACGGAAATGCGCGTCGTCAGCAAGTCGAAGGACGGCAACGGTCTCCTCTTCGAAGGAACGAAGGGTCGCTTCCACGTCAGCCGCGGGCGTTGCAAGGGCAAAGTCATCGAAGAACTCAAGCCGGACACGTTCAAACAAGCCGACTTCGACGCGCTCTACAACGGCAAACCGTTCGAAGGGCACAAGCAAAACTTCATCCGCTGCATTCGCGAAGGCGGCAAACCGGTTTCCGACGTTTGGTCGCACGTCCAAGCGTTGCACTGCTGCCACCTCTGCGGCATCGCGGCCCGCTTGAACACCGTCGTCGAATGGGACCCGGTGAAAGAACAAATCGTCGGCAACGACCAAGCCGCGTCCTTCTTCGGTCGCGAACAACGCAAGGGTTTCGAACTCCCGACCGTTTGACGTTCGCCGTTCGGTTTTTAACGTTCTTTCCTTGTTAAATTAAGACGTCGCGGCGGCGGACGGGTTCGCGTCCGTTCGTCGTCGCGTTTCGTCTTTTCTTTCGACTTCTTGCCGTCGGCGTTTGTTCGCAAACGTCGGCGTCGGGTCGCGTTCGGCCCGAAATTTTTTCCTTTCCTTTCTGCTTTGTCGTTAACCTTGTCTTTAACTCTCCTATTTTACCCTAATCGCCGAGATTAAGAGGAGGATTTCGCAATGAAACAAGATTATATTCACGTTTGCGTCGTTTTGGACGCTTCCGGTTCGATGGGCGTCGTCGAAAACGACGTCAAAGGGACGTTCGATTCGTTTATCGCCGAACAGCGCGAACAGCCGGGCAAAACCGTTCTCGACGTTTACCAATTCTCCGACGAGACGGCGCGCATCGTCCGCTCCGTCGACCTTTCGACGTTTGAAAACGACCTGATGCGCAATTATCGTTGTTCCGGTTGCACCGCGTTGAACGACGCCGTTTGTCAAGCGATCGACGAAATCGGCGCCGAATTCGCCGCGCTTCCAGAGTCGGAGCGACCGGAGCAAGTTCTCGTCGCGATTTTGACCGACGGCGAAGAAAACGCCAGCCGACGCTTCACGAAAGCCGACGTTAAGGAGCGAATCGACCGTCAAACCAACGTTTACAGCTGGAAATTCGTCTTCCTCGCCGCCAATATCGACGCGTTTGCGACCGGCGCGTCGCTCGGCCTCGCCGCCGACGACTGCGTTGCGTTCGAGTGTTCGGAAGCGGGTTTGGAAGACGTTCGCGCCTGTTTCTCGAGCCGCCTCGCTTCGATGCGCGCTCCCAAGCGTCGATAAACCGCCGCCGACGCGTCCGGCCTTCGTCGACAAACCGCCGCCGACGCGTCCGGCCTTCGTCGACAAACCGCCGCCGACGCGTCCGGCCTTCGTCGACAAACCGCCGCCGACGCGT
>JAFTUJ010000274.1 GCA_017466305.1 Thermoguttaceae bacterium | reverse complement strand
GTCAACTCGAACGACTTCACGAACTGTGTCCTCTCTTACGGCGTCGAAGTCGCTTATTTGCCGAAAGATATGACTTTTTGCGGAGTTTTCGACTTCAACATCGACGGGAAGATCGTTGGGTCCGACTTTACGGAGTTTGTTCTCGCGTACGGTTCGAAAGCGAACCGCGACGTCGACTCGTTTTATAAGGAAGAGCCGCCTTACGCGGTCTCGAACGCCGTTCTCGCGTCGGAAATCGAAACGGAAGCGGGCGTTTTCTCGCTCGTCAATCCGTCGGAAGTCGCCGCCGCGTCGCAAGTTGCGCGTCGCGCCGCCGTCGACGCCGCGTTGATCGCCGAATTGTCGGCGAGCGAAGACGACGAAGAAAACGCCGCGACGACCGCCGTCGCCGCGGAAGCCGTCGCGACGCAAAACGCCGACGAAGCCGCCGACGAGCGCGCCGCGTTGGTCGAAACGTTTGCCGCCGTCGGTTCCGCGACCGAAACCGATTTCGTTTGGGCGTTCGACGCCGACGACGAAAAGGAGGACGCGTTTGCGTTCGACGTCGATTTGAACGTTGAGTTCTAAGTCGTTTTAGAATAAGAAACGACGCGTTCCGCGAACGTCGGGCGCCGAAAAAGCCGAGTCGGGGTGGGCCGACGCGGCTTTTTCGTTGAACGCAAAGGCAAAGATTTCGCGGCGATTTCGGCGAAGGTTCGGCGCCGACGTCGCGAAAATCAAGAGCGGCGCCGGCGGGCGAACGAACGAAAACGATCAAGCGCCGTTCGGCGTCTTCTCCATAAAGATTTCGGCGCCGTTCGAACCGCGCCAAACGTTCGTCATAAAGCTGCGAATCAAAAAAAGACCGCGTCCCGTTGGGATTTCAAGGTTTTCGGCGAGCGTCGGGTTCGGCGTCGCGGACTCGTCGAACCCTTCGCCCTCGTCGCGCACCGACAGCAAAACGCGTTCGAGCGAAACTTCCGCGAAAACGTCGACTTGTTTCGTCGGATTGCGCCGATTGCCGTGTTCGACGGCGTTCATAATCGCCTCTTCCAACGCTAAACGAACGGCGAACTGGTCTTTAGACGACCAAGCGCGGCGTTCGAGTTCGTCAAGAACGGCGTCGACGAACGCGTCGCCGGCGCCGGAAACGCTCGGAAACGACATTGCGCAACGCCAAACGTTATTGAATTGCGTCGACATAACGATTCTCGCGAAAAAGCGCGAACCGAACGCGGACGAACGGTTCGCGTCGTTGGCTAAATTTGCGAATGGAGCGCTTCGACCTCGGTCGGACGAATTTTGAAAAGCGAATCAAGTTTCGTAATTTTGAAAACTTCCAAAATATTGTCGTCGATGCGGCAAAGGAAGAGGGCGACGCGTTTCGTTTTCGCCTTGTTATTCGCGGTGATCAAGACGCGCAGCGCCGAACTCGACATAAACTTAACGTTCTGAAAATTGACGATAACGCGTTCTTTTTTGCAGTTTTCGATCAACGCGTACATCTCGTCGCCCCAAGACTGAATGCTAAGTTCCTCGTTCAGTTTAACGTCGAGGCAGTCGGCGATCGCCGCGTCGTCTTCGTAACGAACCATCAGATGGACTTTAGAGTCGCTCATAAGTTGGCGTCCTTAGGCGCGCCGTCGTCGCGACGGGCGCAAAAAAGGTGAAACGGTCTCGTCGCGTCGAGGCGACGAGCTTTAATTTAAGGGATCAGTTTGTTGCGAACGGCCCAAACGGCGGCTTGCGCGCGGTCGCGGGCGTCGAGCTTTCGCAAAATGTTTTGAACGTGTTCTTTAACGGTGTCGAGGCTCAACTGCAACGACGCGGCGATTTCTTTATTGCTCAACCCGAACGCTATATGCCGCAACACTTGCGTTTCGCGCGCCGTCAACGGATTCAACGGGTCGACGGAACGCCGCCTTAACAGGGACGCGACGCGGCGGAGCTCGCCGGAACAGGACGCGCCGTTCGGGTCGGCTCCGACGGTTCCGAGCGTTCGAACGACCCGTAAAAGTTCGGCGCGCGGCGTCTTTTTCAGCAGGTACGAGTCGGCGCCGACGGCGAGGGCGCGCGCAAAATACGCTTGTTGGTCGACGTCGGCGAAAAAAACGACGCGTCCGTCGAAACGTTGCGCTTTCAGCGTTTCGACCGCTTCGAAACCCGTTTGGTCGGGGAAATTAACGTCGAGCAAAAGGACGTCCGGCCGCGCGACGAGCGTTTTGGCGACAAGTTGTTCGGCGGTTTGCGCTTCGTCGACGATTTGCGCGTCGCCGTCCGAAAAAAAGGAAAAAAGGCCGGCGCGGACGACGGGGCGCTGGTCGGCGACGACGAGGCGAACGGGCATAAACGCTCCTTAAGGCGAACGGGCGCTAAAAATCGAAGGGAAGCGCAAAGCGATTTTCAATTCGGCGCGCCTTCATTATACCGTCGCGAGGGGCGGGCGTCAAGAAAAAGTCGCGTTTTTCCTTGAAAAGAGGCGCGATTTTTTCGGCGGCGTCGAAAGATCGGGTTGCGTTTGCGAAGAGAGAAGGAAAACGACCGCGCCGCGCGGGGTTAGCGAGCGACGCTGAGAATAAAGAAAGGGGGAAAGGTTAACGGCGAATCAACGATAAATAAAGGTCGCGCTCAACGTCGCGTCGCGGTC
>JAFTUJ010000030.1 GCA_017466305.1 Thermoguttaceae bacterium | reverse complement strand
TCCTACGTCGGCTATATTCACGCGGTCGCTCACACGCTCGGCGGGCGTTAAGGGACGCCGCACGGTCTCGCCAACGCGGTAATAACGCCTTACGTTCTCGAGGCTTACGGGAAAAGCGTTTATCGGAAGTTGCGCGACCTCGCCGTCGCCGCCGGCGTCGCGACGTTACAAGACGACGCGAAAACGGCCGCCGAAAAAATGATCGCCGCGATTCGGGAACTCAACGCGAAATTGGGGATTCCGGAAAAGCTCGTCGGGATCAAAAAAGAGGATATTCCGGCGATGGCGCGTCTTGCGGCCAAGGAGGCGAATCCGCTTTACCCGGTTCCTAAGCTGTTTAATGCAAAAGAGTTGGAACGATTTTATTATTGCGTCGCCGATTGGTGCGACAAACGTTAGCAAGAGGACGAACCGAACGATGACCGCGCAAGAAATTGAACGTTTGCTCGAAAATCAGCGAAAATTTTATCGAAGCGGCGCGACGATTCCGGTCGCTTTCCGCGTCGAACAACTAAAAAATTTGCGTCGCGCAATTCAAACGTTCGAGCCGGAAATTTGTGAAGCGTTGCTAAACGACCTCGGCAAAAGCGCTTACGAAGCGTATATGTGCGAAATTGGGCTCGCGCTCTCGGAAATATCGCACATGACGCGGAACGTGAAAAAATGGGCGAAACCGCGGCGTGTTTGGACGCCGCTCGCGCAGTTTCCGTCGCGCAGTTATCGCCAAGCGGTTCCGCGCGGAAGCGTTTTGATTATGAGCCCTTGGAACTATCCGTTTTTGTTGACGATAGGGCCGTTGGTCGACGCGATCGCCGCCGGAAACGTCGCGACGATCAAGCCGAGCGCCTATTCGCCCGCGACGAGCGCCGTTGTCGCAAAGCTTGTCGCGGCAACGTTTGCGCCGGAGTATGTCGCCGTTGTTACAGGAGGTCGCGAAGAGAACGCCGCGTTGCTCGACCAAAAATTCGATTTTATTTTCTTCACCGGCGGTCAGACGGTCGGGAAGGAAGTGTTGCGTCGCGCCGCCGAACGCCTAACGCCGGTCGTGTTGGAACTTGGGGGGAAAAGCCCTTGTATCGTCGACGCGACGTCGAATATAAAGGTTGCCGCTAAACGGGTTGTGTTCGGTAAATTTTTGAATTGCGGGCAAACGTGCGTCGCGCCGGACTATATCCTTTGCGAACGTTCGATTAAGGACGCTTTTGTCGCGGAAGTCGTTAAGGAAATTCAGCGGCAGTACGGCTCTAACCCGTTGGAAAATAAGGATTACGGGAAGATTGTCAACGCGAAACACTTCGAACGGCTTTGCGGTTTGATCGATCCGAAAAAAGTCGTTTGCGGAGGCGTTTGGGACGCGACGTCGCAACGCATCGCGCCGACGGTGATGGACGGCGTTACGGCGGCGGACGCGGCGATGGGCGAGGAAATTTTCGGCCCGATCATGCCGATTTTGACCTTCGACGATTTTGACGCGACGGTCGACGAACTCAAAGCGAAGGAAAAGCCCCTTGCGCTTTATCTTTTTACAAGCGACAAGAGACGCGTAAAGCGAGTGGTAACGGAACTTGCGTACGGCGGCGGTTGCGTTAACGACGTCGTAATTCACTTAGCGACGACGGAGATGGGGTTCGGCGGCGTCGGCGAAAGCGGAATGGGCGCGTATCACGGCAAAACCGGCTTCGACGCGTTTTCGCACGTCAAATCGATCGTCGACAAGGCGACTTGGCTCGATTTGCCGATGCGTTATCAACCGTACAAGAGCAAACTTTACGCGGCGGCGCTTCGAATGTTTTTGCGTTAACCGTTGTTAATAAAGCTGTTGCGATTTCGGCGCTGCGGGGCGTCGCCCGAGGAAAACGCAAGGTCGACGGTTACAAAGCGTCGTTCTTTGTCGTTTGTTAACAAGATTGTTACGACGCGTCGTTAAGCGGCGGTTAGATAGCGACGTCGCGTCGCGGCGACGAGCCGCCGTTAAGGGAAAACTGAGCCGCGACAAGGCGTCAACACGTTGGCGGCGTCTTGTCGCGGCGTTTGTTAAGCGTTGAAACGGCGAACGTTAGTTAAGTTGGTCGCCGACTTTCAGCGGATAACCGCGCAGGAACGTTTCGGACGCAAGTTGTTTTTTGCCCGCCGGTTGGACGCCGAGAACCGCGAGCGCGCCGTCGCCGGTTTTGACCCAAAACGTCGTTTTCGAAACGGCGACGACCGTTCCCGGCGCGGCGTCGGACGGAATATTCGGCGCTTCGCAAGTCGTTGTCGCTTCGTTAGTTGCGAACGGGCCCAAGACGAGGCGAACGGGCGGGGCGTCCGGCGCGGCGGCTTTCGTCCAGTCGGAGTAAACGCGCGGCCAAGGTTGGAAAGCGCGATATTTGTCGACGAGCGCGGTCGACGGGAGCGACCAGTCGAGCCGGCCTTCTTCTTTGGGCAATTTTGGCGCTTTCGTCGCTTGCAAGTCGTTTTGCGGCAGCGGTTTAATTTCGCCCGCTTCGATTCGGTCGATCGCGTCCAAGACGAGCGGAGCGCCCATTTCGGAGAGGCGCGTTTCGATTTCGACCGCCGTTTCGTCGAGCGTCGGGCGGTACGAGTCGACCGCGACGATCGGCCCGGCGTCGACTTTCGGCTCGATGAAAATGACGCTGACGCCGAGTTCGCGTTCGCCCGCTTCGATCGCGCGGTTGATCGGGGCGGCGCCGCGGTATTTCGGGAGGAGCGAGCCGTGCAGGTTGACGCCGCCAAGTCGCGTCGCGGCAATGACTTCCGGCGATAAAATTTTGCCGTAATCGCAGATGAAAATCAAGTCCGCGTCAAAACTTTTGACGAGCGCGACGCCTTCGGGCGAGTTGACGTCCTCCGGGTCGAAGAGCGGGACGTCCGCCAAAAAATCGGTCGCGGCGGCGCGAATCGGCGGAATTCCGGCTTTTTTGTCTTGGCGTTTGGCGCGAATCGGCATGGCGACGAGCGCGACGATTTCGTGTCGGG
>JAFTUJ010000273.1 GCA_017466305.1 Thermoguttaceae bacterium | reverse complement strand
CCGAACTCGACGGCGTCGCCCCGCCCAACCCCGACGGCGAGTAATCGTCGCGCTCCGCCCCCGCAGCCGCTTTTGCGACGCGACGCCGCCGACGCCGGTTAACGAGCTAAAAATTCGAAACTTAACGCAACGTTCTTTCAAAAATCGCCCGCCGCGCCGACGCCCGATTTCTCCCGTTTCGGCGCGGCGTTCCTTTGGCGACGTCTCGTCTTGTTTCTCCCTTTCTCCCGTTTTCTCGCCCTTTTTCTTGATTTTCTTAGCGGCGGCGATTATACTTAAACTAACGTTCCTACCGCCGCGAAGCGTTCTCCTCGCCGAAGTGCGACGCGGCGCGACAGAACCGTTTCAACCTTAAAATCCGCCCCGACGCAAGAAAGGCCCCCCGCCAATGTCGCCCTTTGGAACCTCCCGTCCCGTCGCCGATCTTCCCGACGATTCGGCCCCGCGCGTTTGTTCGTTCTTAGCGCAAACGCTGGAACCGCTGGGTTTTACGCCGACGTCGAATTACCGGCTTTTTTATTATTGGACGCGCCGAACCGAGACGCTCCGCCAACGTTGCGGCCTTCAATTCGGCGTCGCTTCCGTCGAACTTTGGTACGACGTTCTCCTCCCGTCGACGCCGAGTTTCGCGTCTTGGTCGCCCTTCTTCGCCGCTTGGCCGCCCTCCGAAGTCGCCGCGGCGCGACGCGTCCTCGACCGCTTCCAACAAGCGAGCGCCGACTTCGCCCCTTGCCGCGCCCTTCCCAATCGCGAATCTCTTTACGGCGGAATCGCTTGCAACGCGCTGAATCGCAAATATTACTTCGAACTTGCCTCCCCGACGCTTCGCCGAATTGTCGAAGAGCATATCGTTCCCCTTTTCGAGCGACGCCGTGAAGCGCTCGACTTGCTGAACGCTTACGACGACGGAACGCTCGCCGCGCTGGAAAGTTATCCGGAAACGCCGAACGACCGCCGCCTCGGCCCCAAGATAAGCGACTCGGCGCTTTATTTCGGCCCCGACCCGATTCTTAACGCGTTGAATTTAAGCGCTTTGCGACTGCAAAACGGCCAAAACGCCGAAGCGCTCGCCCTTTTCGAAGGAACGGCGGCGAACCGACGGGTCAAGGCCGCCGTCGAAAGCTCCCCCCCTTTCGGTCTCCTGGAAGGCCTGGGCGACGTCTTGTCGCGTTCCGATAAATTGTTGCGTTCCGGAACGTTCGAAACGCCCCTCGACTCGCCGTACCGACGCGCCGCGCGGGAAGTCGCGTTACTCGGCGTCGACGTCGCGAAACGACGAATCGCCGCCGAAGGCCCGGGCGTTCCCGCGACGCGCCGTCCTTTCGTCGACGATTCAACGCAACCGACGCAAACGACGCAAACGACGCAAACGCCGAAGCCGCGCCGATTTAAGCGTCCGTCGTTCGCGTCGCCCGGCGTCGACGAACCGGAAGTCGCGCGTCTTCTTTGGTTAGCGCGTTTTTCAAACGACGAAGCGCAAGCGGCGGAAGCGATTCGGCGTTTAGAGGAACTCGCAACCGCTTCTTCGATCGTCGTTTACGAAGGCGCAAACGAACGACGCGTCGTCGCGTCCGAAACGGTCGTCTCCGTCGACGACGCCGCGTCGCCCTCGTCTTCCTCGCCCGTCTCACTTTCCGCTTCCGCTCCCCCTTCGCCCTCGACGCTCCCCTCAAACGCCGCCAAAGCCGCGCCTGCGACCGCCCTCCCAAACGTCGCCTCAAACGCTCCCGAAAACGTCCGCTCGGCCTTCGCGACGTACAAAAGCGACTTCCGCCGTCGTCTCGAAGAAGTCTTTGCGCAACGTCTTGAACCGCTTGGCTTTAAGAAAGCAAGTCGTTCGCCGCATTGGACGCGCAAAGGCAAAACGCTTTCGCATTATTGCCGTTTTCTCTTTTGGGATCGTTGCGATATGGTCGCCGTCTCGTTCGGTTACTCGGTTCTTCCCTGTTTCGCCTGTTGGGACGCCGCGCCGCAAAATACCGAAAACAAAGAACTCATCGCTCGTTTCCGCAAGAAAAAACCGCGTTTCCAAACCGCTTGGACGCCCTTGCGAAGCGTTTTCGAGGCGCCGTCCGCCGCCTTCGACGCCAACCTCGATTGGGAAATTTTCTCGAAAGACGGCGAACTCGAACCCCTTGTCGCCGCGATAGATACGTTACTTCGCGCTGAAATTCTCCCCTTTTTCGCTCGGTTCCCCGAGACAGACGCCCTTCTCCGCGAATACGACGCCGGACGGCTCGGACACGCGATCGCGCTCGGTCGCGAAGCGGGCCCCGGACGCGAGTTCGTCGCCGCGCAAAACTATTATCGCGCCGGGAATTACGTCGAAGCGCTCGCTCGTTTCGAAGCGGTTCCGGAGCGTTTCCGCAATTTCCGCTTCAATTTCGGCCCCGCTTCCGAAAACGACGCGTTTCTTCTCGAACTCGCGCGATTAGGCGCTTTAAGCGTCCGAAAAAAGCTCGAATCGCAACCCGACGCCGCCGTTTCGCTCGCAAAACGACGTCCTGCGACGCCGATCCCCGAACCGCTCGCGACCGCCCTTCCGCATTACGACAACAAATTTCAAGCGAGGCGAGTTTATTGGGCGCGGGAATTGGCCGCTTCCGCGTCGGCCCCGGAAGCGGAAACGGCGACGCGCGCTCTTCAAATAGGCGCCGAAACGTTGCGAACGCTCCAAGAAAAAGCGGCGCAAGTCTTTAAACCGCTCGGCTTTACGCAAGAGTCGTCGATTACTTGGACGCGAGAAACGGCGACATTGCGTCAACGTTTTTGCCTCGAAGTTCACGTCGCCGACCGCGAATTTTCTTTTTACGCTCGTTATTATCAAAAACCGGACTTTTCCCCTTGGGACGCCGCGCCGCAAAACGCCGAAACGCAAGCGACGCTCTCTCGTTTGCAAACGCTTGTCGAAGAACATTTTGCGAACGCTTATTTCGCCGAAAATAAGTGTTGTTTCGACTATTCGGCCCCTTTCGGCCAAACGCCGGAACGCGTCTCATCGGAAGCGCTCTTAAGCGCTGCGGAACAACGTTTTAAGGAGACAATCCTTCCGTTTTTCGCCCGTTGGAACGAGACGCTCGACGTTCTGAACGATCCCTCGCTCGGCGACGTCGCGTCGCGTTTCGAGTCCGACTTTATCCGAGACGCGGCCCAAACGAAATTCGGATACGCGCTCGCGCTTTTCCAAGCCGAACGTTACACGGAGTCGGCAAAACGGTTTGACGCCTTGTCGAAACTCAAGAAAAAGCCGGACTTAACCGTTTACGACGACGCGACTTGGAAAGCGCTTCAAGACGCCGCGCGACTCGCCGCCGACCGCGCCCGCGAACTCGCGAAAACCAAGAAAATCAAACGTTAACCGCTCCAAAATCGCCGTCGCGCCAAAGCGTTTTTCCCGTTTCGACGCGACCTTTCCTTCGGACGTTTTCCCTTTTATTTTTTCATTTTCCGTCGTTTTTTTCTTGCTTTTCTCGACGGCGCCGATTATACTAAAAGCAAACGTTACTTAGCGCCGCCTAACGCTATTTTTCGTCGAAATCCGCCCCAACCCCAAAAAGGACTCCGCCAATGCCGACCGCCCGAACCTTGCCCCCCGTCGCCAAACTCCCCGCCGACTTAGCCTCGCGTCTTTGGACGCTCTTTGCGCAAACGCTGGAACCGCTTGGCTTTACGCCGAAATCAAATTACCGTTTTTTTTATTATTGGACGCGACAAACCGAGACGCTCGAGCAACGCTGCGGTCTCGCTTTTACCGACGATACCGTCGCAACTTGGTTCGATTATCGCTTTACGTCGAGTCTTGTTTCTTGGGCGCCGGTCGACGACGCGCTCGCGCTCCGAACGGTCGAGCGTTTTCAATCGCTAAACCGCGAGTTTGCGCGACTTCGAAAAATCGGCGTCGAGAGCGACCGCGTCGTCGCCAAGCAAACGTACTTCGCTTCGCTCGATTCCGCGGGCCCCGAGAACGCGTTCGCTCGCTCGGAAGCGCCGTCCCTCCTTTCGCTCGCCGTCGAAACGTTCGAAAGCCGTCGCGAAGCGCTCGACGTCTTGCGCGATTTCGACGCCGGGCGGTTTGACGCGACGTCGTCTCCTTACTGGTTCCCCCCGCTAATTTGGAACGGCGCGCCGTGTTTCGGCTCCGACCCGATTCATAACGCCTTGACTTTAGCATGTTTGCGTTTCCAAACCGGTCAAAACGCCGAAGCGCTCGCCCAATTCGACGCGCTCGCGGCGCTCCTCCGCGACCTTTCCTCGCCCGACGCAGCCAGACGTTTTCACGAGCTTTTCGACGAGTTCGCCCCTCTCGCGACGCCGCTCGCTCCGTCCTATTGGAACGCCGCGTTCGAGCTTGCATTACTTGGCGTCGACGTTGCGAAACGCCGAATCGCCGTCGACGGCCCGGGCCCGAGCGCGCCCAAACAGCCCGAACCTATTGAACCGTCGCCGTTTACGAAGTCGCGTCGTTTTAAACGTCCCGCATTCTCGACGCCCGGTCTCGACGAAACGCTTGTCTTTACCCTCCTTCGAACGGCGCGTTTTTCGGACGACGAAGCGAAAGCGTCGGAAGCGATTCGGCGTTTAGAAGAACTCGCAACCCAAGCGATTTTCGTCGTTTACGAAGCTCCCGACGAATGTCGACTCGTCAAAAACGACGCGACGTCAACGGCGCCGAAGCCGTCTCCCGCGCCGCTCATCGACGACGCCGCGTCGTCCTCCGTTCCTTCCCGTTCTCGTTCTCGACGACGCAAGTCGCGCCGCCGGTTCCGCTCGACCCGGTCGAACTCGTCGACGAAAAAACCGCCCTCGCCGCGCTCAAAACCAACCTAACGCGCCGCCTCAGAGAAATCTTCGCGCAACGTCTTGAACCGCTTGGCTTTAAGAAAAAAACGGCGCAATGTTGGACGCAAACGACGCAAACCCTTTCGCGCTATTGTCGTTTCGTTTTTAGCCCTCGTACCCTTTTTGTCGTGTTCGGGTACTCCGTTCTTCCGCAGTTCGACTGTTGGGCGAACGCGCCGCAAGACGCCGAATCGCAAGAACTTATCGCTCGTTTCCGCAAGACAAAACCCGAATTTCCCGGTCGTTTTAAGTACGACTTGGAGCCCTGCGCCGACGAAGCCGCTTTTTACAGCGACGGTCGCGTTTGGGCTTATCCTCCCAACGACGGAGAAACGGAAATCCTTGTCGCCCACGCGGATGCGTTTGTCGCCGACGAACTCGTTCCGTTTTTCGAACGCTTCCCGGAAATCGACGATCTTCTCCGCGAGT
>JAFTUJ010000272.1 GCA_017466305.1 Thermoguttaceae bacterium | reverse complement strand
TTTTTTGACAAAAATCGCAAAAAATTTCTAAAACGACGCGAACGCCTCTTGACGCCGCTTTTTCCGTCGATTAAAATAAGTGTATTGGTCAACCGGAACACCACCGCTTCAAAAATTTAGCGAGACGCGATATGTTTTTCCAGATTGACGTCGGCGCTTCGACGCCGATTTACGAGCAAATCTACCGCCAGATAAAATTCTTTATCGCCAACGGCGCGCTCGCTCCGGACGAGTTAATTCCGTCGGTGCGCGAGGTCGCTCGCGCTCTTGCGATTAATCCGCAAACGGTTGTGCGAGCGTACCGCGACCTGCAAAACGAAGGCGTCGTTTACCCGTTGCGCGGCCGCGGTTTAGCGGTTTCGCCCAACGCAAAAAAACGTTGTCGCGACGATCGTCTCGCTTTTTTTGAAGGCGAGTTTGAACGTCTGCTGGACGAGGCGATTCAAAGCCGTCTAACGCCGGAGGAAATCCGCAAAACGGTTTTGACGAAACTCGAAAAAACGCTAAAAAAGCGTTTCGCGTAACGCCGCGTTCTTTTTTTTGTCGAGGCGTATGGGTCGACCGGTTCGCCGACACGCCGGAACGCCGTCGTTTCCCCTTCCTTAAACTTTACCTCACGAGGCCGGACCATGAACGATTTCAACGCGCTTTCCCCTTCCGAGAAAACGACTTCCGACGTCGAAAAAGTCGTCGTAGCTCGTAACGTTAGCAAGGTTTACAAGAAAAAACCGGCGCTTGACGCCGTGTCGTTCTCCATCGAACGCGGCTCGGTTTTCGCGCTTTTGGGCGAAAACGGCGCCGGTAAAACGACGGCGATCAAGATTTTACTCGGCGACGTCGCGCCCGACTACGGCGCCGCGACCGTCTTCGGCCTCGACTCGCGCCGCGACGCGTTAACGATCCGCCGTCGAATCGGTTACGTTCCGGAAGTTCCCGCGCTTTACGAGCGAATGACCGTCGCGGAGATGGGCCGGTTCGCCGCCGCGTTTTACGAAAACGATTATTGGAGCGAATATTCCCGGTTAATCGCCGAATACGAAATCGACTTAAACGCGAAAATTAAAGAACTTTCAAAAGGTTTAAAGGCGTTGGTTTCGTTTTCGGTCGCGCTCGCGAGCGAACCGGAGTTTCTGATTCTCGACGAACCGACGTCCGGGCTCGACGTGTTGGCGCGGCGTCGCATATTGGAAACGCTGGCCGATTTCGCCGCGTCCGGCGGGACGGAGTTGATCGCAAGTCACCAAATGGCGGAAATTGAACGCGTCGCCGACCGAATCGCGATGCTGAAAAACGGAAGCGTTTTACTCGACGAACCGCTAAACGAACTAAAAGAGCGAACCCGCGCCGTCGCGGCGGTCGTTCGCGACGCTTCGGACGCCGAGCGTCGCCGTCTTGCCGCCAACTTCGCAACCGTTTTAAAAACGGACGTTTGGGGCGAACAAACCCGAATCGTCGGTCGCGATTTAGAGCCCGATTTCGAAACGAAGCTCCGCGCCGAATTCGGCGACCGACTCCTTTCGCTCGAAATTTCGGCGCCGAATCTTGAGGAAATTTTCATCGCGACGATGACGCGTTCCGCCCAATAACCTCGTCTGCGACGTATTTGCGACAACGCGTCGCCCAACTCAAAGGCGTTCCGCTCGACCGTAACACTTTCGTTCTTCCCATGTTCCGCTACATTTCATCGTTTCAGCGAGGTTTGATATGCGCTCACTACTCAACGGTTTTAACATGTTATACGTTAGGGAGTTAAAACGCGCTCTCGTCGCGTCGGGAATCATCGCGTTACTCGTTGTCGCTTTCGCTTACGCAAGCCTTGCGAGCTTTTGGATTCCTCCTTGGCCCGCCGACGACCTTGGCGAGACCTACCGCGCCTTTTGGCCCTGGTTCGCTCCGATTTCCATCTTCCTAAGTTCGCCGGTATTGCCAGTTTACGTCTTTGCCGTCGAGCGCAAGAAAGACGGTTTCAAGGTGTTGCAACGTTTCCCCGTCGCAACCGCGACCGTTTACCTCGCGAAACTTAGCGCGATTTTAACGGCGTTCGCCGCAATATGCGTCTTTTTCGCCGTTTCAAGTTTCGCCTTCGACGTTTATTACGGCGACGTCTTGTCGACAACTCTCCGCGCCCCGTTTGAGGACGACGTCCCCAATCTTGGGCAGCTTAACCTTGCCCTCTCGCTCTTATTCGCGTCGCTCGAACTCTTTTGTTGGAGCGCGTTTTGGGCGCCCCGCGTTCGCCGTTCGACGCTCGCCGTTTTGGCGACGGGCGCGTCGGCGTTTGTCGGCTGGGCGCTAACCGGTTTCGTCGTCGGAATCGCCGCGCTATCGCTAAACCCCGAACTCGCCGCTAAGCTCCCGCACACCCCCGTCTTCTTCGCAGCCTTTTTCGGGATGATACACGGCTTTTCCGCCGGAACCGCGCTCGCCGGTGTCGGTCTCTTCCGATTCGGATTCGTCCGCCTCGGCTTTTTAGCGATTCCGCTTTGCGGGATTTACCGCCAATGCCGCCGCCAAGGCGCCGCGACGGCGTTCAACTTACCGTCTTAACCCGCGCCGCCGTTAGAGATAACCGCAACGAAATTTTCGCCCAACGAAAGGAACGTCGGTATGAACCGCAAAACAAGAGCGTTTAACGCAATATTCTTCAAAGAGTTGCGCGACGCGTATCATTACCCGCTCGCCGTCGTCGGCGTCCTGTTTCTTCTTGCCGGCCCCCTTTTCGCACCTTGGCATGATGTCCCGGAACCGACGCTAGGTAATTTATTGCCAACAATTAAGGAAGCCGCCGAACTTCTCGCCGGGCAATACGCCGGGCATTGGGGGCGTTACGCGCTCTTCACCGTTTTCATTCTTGCGACGCTTTTACCCGCCGGAATGTTCGCTCGCGAACGCAAAACGAAGGAAATCGCCTGTTTGCAACGTTTCCCAGTTTCGCTGCAAACCGTTTTTCTCGCGAAGTTCAGCGCCGCCTTTGCCTTGATCGCGCTCGTCGCCGTCGGGTTCGTTTCGGTCGGTTTGACATTCGACCTAATTTACGGAATGAAACCGTTTAGCGCGCTGACCGAGTTTGCTCGTCGATACGATCCGCATGAATTTTCCCATTGCAAAGCGTTCGCGTTATCCCCGTTCGAACTCTTGATTTGGAGCGCGTTTTGGGCGACGCTGATTCGACGCGAAGCGCTTATCGTCACGGCGTCGCTTCTCTCGACTTTCGCCGTTTGGGCGGTCGTCGGTTGGGCCGCGACCTTCGTCGGAGATACGCCGACGAGTTTGACGACTACCGTTGCTTGGCGCCCGCCTCGCGATCTTAGCGTCGTTACCGTCGGCGGCGTCGCGTCGGTTAACTCGCTTCCTTATGCGGCGCTACGTTTTGGCGCGTTACTGGTGCCGCTCGTCGGAATCGTTCGCGTTTTCCGCCGCGACGGCGCTCAAACGACGCTCGCCAACGGGTTAGACGGCCTTGCCTCCCGTTGCGCAACGCTCTTGCTCAAGCGGCGACGCCTCAACGCGACCGACGCGCCCGCAAGCGTTCCAGTTGACCCGAACACGTCGGTCAAGCCTTGCGAACGCTGATTTCCGTTTCGTCGCGTCTCGTCGACTTGGCGCCGCAATTCTTCGCGTATTATTTTACGTCGCGGTACTTTGCGTCAAATTCGCGTTGCACGGACTCGCCGACGGAACGCCGCCGGAAACGGCTTACACGCTCGTTTACCTTCCGGCGCTCGTCGTCGGGATCGCGTCTTATCCCTTTGCGTCGCGCCATTTTAGACTTCCAAACCCAAACGGCGCAAAGTCAATTTTTCGCTCCGCGCCTTACGCGATCGCGCCAACCCCTTCGACAAGGGGACTTAAAACGCTTGCCCAACGTTCCTTCGTTTTCCTTTCTCGTTCGTTTTCCCGTTTACGCAGGAGAAGTCAATATGAACCGCTCCGAACGCTCCGCGTTTAACGCGATATTTTACAAAGAGTTGCGCGACACGTATTTTTACCCGATCGTCGTCGCCGGCTCGTTCGTTACGATTTCGTTGTTCGCGCACAGCTTACGACCGCTTGGAATCGCCGCGATTACCGGCGACGTCGCGAAATTTTCCGCGCAATTTAACGACTTAATCCTTTATTACGGCGAGATTTGGGGCGCAATCGCGGCGACGTCTCTCTTTGTAACAGCCGCGCTGTTGACGCCCTGCGCCTTTGTTCGGGAACGAACCGCCGCAAAAATCGGTTGTCTGCGCCGGTTTCCCGTCTCGTTGCAAACCGTTTTTATTGCAAAGTTTAGCGCGATCGCGACGCTCTGCGGACTCCTCGCCGCCGCATTCGTTTTACTCGGCTTTTGCTTCGACTTTTACGTCGACGCGACGCCGTTTAGCGCCTTGTCGACCGTCGGGAGACCGGACTCGACGATT
>JAFTUJ010000271.1 GCA_017466305.1 Thermoguttaceae bacterium | reverse complement strand
GGCGTCGCGCGGTTGATTTCGTCCGCTAAAACGACGTTCTCAAAAATCGGCCCCTTTTGAAACTCGAAATATTTTTTTCCCAACTCGTTTTCTAACAAAATGTTAGTACCGGTAACGTCGGCGGGAGTTAAGTCCGGAGTAAATTGAATCCGAGAAAAAGTCCCGCCGACCGTTTGCGCAAACGCTCGAACCAAAAGCGTCTTACCGAGTCCCGGAAGTCCTTCATACAGAACGTTTCCGCCGGCGATCGCCGCGACGATCGTTTCGCGAACGACTTGCCGCTGCCCGACCAAAACCTTGCCGATTTCTTCTTCAAGCGCCAACGCTTTTTCGCGGACGCGGTTCAATTTCTCTTTCAGTTCTTCGTTCGACATATCAATCTTTACTTATAAACCAACTAATGACAACACTTAAAAACTTTGCCGTCTCGCTTAATGGTCGCAACCGCCTTCCGCTTCGCCGCATCCTTCGGCGTCGCCGCACCCGTCGCCTTCGCAGTCGCCGTCGCCGTCGCACGGGAGCCCGGAATGCGGGCAAATTTTCACCGTTCCGTCGTTTTGAATCGCAACGTCTTCATTGGCAACGCTTTCAGCGCCGGCGTTTTTCGCGGAATTCATCATAACGACGCCCATAACGCCAAACAACGCGATAACAACGCCCAAAACAATCAAATTTTTTTTCATCTCGTTCTCCTTAATCACTCTTTATTAACAAATTTTTCCAATAACGCAAACGTTGTCTCCGCTTGCGTTACAACTCACTTATTGCATTCGTTAAAAAGCGCTCGCAAGTTTTCAAAATATTCTTGCCATTCCGGAGTCGCTGTTTCAAAGTCGTTATTTTGCAACAACTTCGCGACGCCGGTCTCGTCCAACACATCGCGGAACCGCTCGCGATTTTCGGGCGCCAACACTGTTTCCCGAAACGCTTCGGTGTAAAGCTTGAACGTCTCCGTCGTTTGCAGCGACCCGCCGACGCGAGCGTTCGACGTCAGATCGGCCGTCGGCAATAAGCGGAAAAGGGAGCGCAATTTACTAAATGTCGCATCCGTATATTTCGTCCTAACCTCCGCGTTTTCACTCTTTGCGCCTAACGGATATATCTTCGTAATATAAAACTCTTCATAAACGGGACGCCAATTATCGGCGAACGCGCTTTCATAAAGCGCGCGCAGCAACTCGCAGTTTTGCCGCCGGGTTTCCGCGTCGGCGTAATACTCGAACGCTAAACAAATCGACAAAGCGTCGTTTTTAAAACCGGACGCGCAAAAAGCTTCGACATTTAAAGCGTTACACGTTGTCTCAATCGCTTCTGCGAAACGTCCCAACTTCAATAATAGCTGGATTTCCAAAGCCAACGCTCCGCTTTGTCGCGCCGGATTTTCGCCCGAACGCGCTTGATAAATCGCGGAATATTCGCGCAAACGCGTCAAAAAATCTTCGAGGATTTCGGCGTCTTTTTCCGAATTCACCAAGTTAAGCGTTTTAATAGCAAGCGTTTGCGGTTTAGCGTCGTCCCAAAGCAACACGCGACAAACGTCCTGATAATCTCCGTAAACTCCGTTAGGTTCTTGATTTGGCGCAACGCATTCCAACAACCAATCGCGCAAATATGGAAAAAATCGCGCGTCGTTAGTTTGAGTTAAAAGCCGCGCGCCTGAACTTCGCAAAGCGATTCTCGCCTCCGACGACGTCGCGTCGTTCCAAAGCCGATCAATGAGCGCAAATCCTTCCTCCGCAAGACTTTCGTCGTCCAACGCTTTTAAGGCGATCGCAAAAGCGGAGGAAGCGGAAGCGGCCAAGGTTTCCGCGTCAAAAGAACGCAAAAACGCCAAATCGTCGGCCAACGTCCAGAATTCAGGACGAACGTCGCTCGCAAAAAAAGTCTCGGGTTTACGCGTAAACGCTTGTCGCGTATAGCTTTTCGCTTTTTCAATTTCGCCGACTTTCGATAAAGCTAAGGCGAAATCGGCATAAATCGCCGGATCGTTCGGCAGACGCGATTCGAGCGCGTCCAACGCTTTTTTAGCGCTATCTAGTTCTCCGCGCTCAATTTCGACTTCGACCAAACGCATCGCCGCGTCGACGGCGCCGGGCGCGTTCGTCAAAAAACGCTCCAACCCTTCTTGCGTTTCTCCTAATTTGCCCCCCGCCTTTAAAACGGCGAGAGCCTTTCCGCGAATCAAAGCGCGCGACTCGGCGTCAACGGAAGCGGACGCGGGCGTTTTAAAAACTTTTAACGCGAAAACGATATCCTCGTCGCGAAGTTTTTCGCCGTTTTGACTTGCGTCTAACATCTTATCCAGCAACATGTTAATCGTTGCGGCATTCGTCGCGAACGACGCTAGCCGACGTCGTATTTTCTCCGCGTCGCTATGTCGATTTTCGCGCGTTAACGCTTGATAAAATCGCGTCGCCTCCTTTTCCTCCAAACGATAACCAAGGAGCGCGTCGGCGGCGGCTTTTTTTCGCGCTTGCGTCTCCGGAAACTCGCTATCCGCAAACGCTTCTAAAATAATGAGTTCCAACGACTTAACATCGGCGAAAGTCGCGCGCGGCAACCGATCTAAATAAGCCGTCGCTTCAACGTCTTGGCCTTCGGCGCGCGCCAAAATCGACAACGCGATCAAAAGTTTTGCGTCTTCCGGTTTCCCTGCCCCTTCTTTCGACGACAAATTCTCCGTCGCAAGTTTTTTAAGTTCTTCCGGCGTTTCGAGTTGCGCTTCATTCCGCGTCGAGCTACAAACAGTCGCCGCCACCTCGACGCAACGTCGCCCATATCCTTGGACGGAGCGCGAAACGTCGGCGTTCATACGTTCTTCGACGAAACTCGTTAAACCGGCAACGCGCTCAAACCCATTATTGGCAATATCTTCCGACGAGTCGGCGACGTCGAGCGCAAAGAAAGTTCCGCTCGCGAACTCGAGCAATTTTCCCGCTTCAAGAAGCGAACGAGCGCCCTGCGTTCGCGAACCGTAAATCGCTCGATTAACAAGAAACGTCGCCATCTTGGCCGCGCCTTTGCGGTCTCGCCCGAGATAACGCAAGCTGTCGGCCAGCGGTTCCGGAGCCGCCGCCCCGCGCCGCCCTTTCTCTTCAAACGCTTTTTCAAGTCGCGCGTTCGTTTCAAGAGCCAACGCCAACACTTTGTAAACGTTTTCCTCGTAACGTTTTGCCGCTTCTCTCTTTTGTTCGTTAAGCGGCGTCGCGCTCTCCCAAAGTTCGCGCCGATATAACTGAGCGAACAAAATTAACGTCGAGCGTCCAAATTCAATCTTCTCCGACAATTTCGCCCAAAGCTCGAACGCTTTTTTCGCATTTGCGTCGGCGTTGGGATCGCAGTCCTTAAACGCTTCTCGCAACTCGGTTTGTAAACGCAACATAAAGACGGCGCCAAAAATTTGACGCGCTCGCTCCACGTCCTCGGCGTTTCTAACCTGTTTAATGGCAAGGTCTTCCGCCGTTCGCATTATTTGCGCAAACAATTCGAAAGAGCGGTAAGTCCCCGTCGTTTCTGCATTTAAAAAAATTGTGTAATCGCGCGTTCCCGCCGCGATAATTAAATCGGCCGCGCGCTCCGCCTCGTCGTTCAACCCTTTCATTTTCAAAAGGTTAACAATCTCGTTGGCGTTCGTCCAAAGCGATTTATCGTCGTTCGCGGAACCGGACGTCAACGAGCGTTCCATAGTCGTCAGCAAAAAGGCGGCGCCTTCGCGAATCTCTTTTTCGTCGGTCGCCGTCGCCAAACGAGCCAAAACAATCGGCGTCGCTTCGATTCGCCAAACGTCGTCGCGTCGCGCCATCTCGACAATCGCGTCGGCGCTAATTTTCCGCAACTCCTTTATCGGCAAACCGTTAAACTCCGGAACATTCGCTTGCAACGCCGTCAAATATTCGGCGAGTAAAAATCGCTCCTTCACCGTCGCGTCGTCAAGTTTCGACCAATCTTTCGCCTCGACCGTCTCGAGCGCGGCAAGCAAATTTTCAGGAGCGTTTTTCGCTTCCCAAGCGGCGGCTTCAAAGAGCGCGGCGCCCAACGTAAAATAAGCCTGCGTCGGCGCTTGCGGTTTCGTTTCGGACGCGTAAAGCGAACGCAAATTCTTTTCTCCAAGCGTCAAACGATCCCGATAAACGACGGTCGCGACCTGCGTTGCAAAATCGCGCAAGTCTTGCGGAGAAACAAGTTGATAAACCGCGCGCCCCTCCGCTTCGCCCAAACGCCAAGCGTCGCCGGAAATCGTCGTCGACGGCGTTTCCGGATTGCGCGCAAGCGCCGTTGTCTTCGAGGCTTGCGTCGACGGCGCAAGGTCGAACGCGCGCAATTCGGCAACGCGTTTCGCAAGATTTTCATCCGACGTCCAGCCGGCCAACGAAACACGACGCGACGTAACCTCCCAATCGTTCGGAAATTTTTTCTCTATTTCCGCTAAAATCTCGGAGGCCTCGTCGTATTTTTGCAACGACGACAAGACGTCAACCGTCTCAAGTTGGCGCCACAACGGTTCGCGCGGCAAGATTTTTTGCGTTAAATACCAACGCGCCTTCGACTTATCGTCCGAACGCCGATAAAGATCAAGCAAACGCTCGCTTTCCGGCAGCGAATCGACGATATCGCAAAGCGCTTCCTGATAACGAATTGCGGCGGGCAAGTCGTTTTGCGCTTCCGCTAAACTCGAAAGAGCGTTCAGCAAGAAAACGTCGTCTTCGCTCCGATTTTTCACAAACGTCAAATAAGTTTCCAACGTCGATCGCGCGGAATCGTAATCTTTGATCGACGCGTACGCTCGGGAAAGGCAGTACGCGTTTTCCCGGCGCTCGGTCTCCGTTTTTGCCGAAGACTCGAGCCGCTCTTTCAACGCTTCAAATCGATCAAGCTTAATGTAATACCTTGAAATTTCGTCGATTAGCGTTAATTTTTCTTCGATGCGCGTCGACTTTTCAAAGATTGGCCACAAGACGTCGATTGCGTCCGCCGTCGCGCCGGTTTCGTCGAAGAGCGTCGCAAGTTTGATCTGCGCCGCTTTGTCGCTATCGTCGAGTTCCGCCGCCTTCTTCAGCAATTGCGACGTTTCGTCAACAAGGCCGCAAGCCCAAAGCACGTCGGCGCAAGCCCGACAATTCGCCGGATTGCCGGGATCGAGCTCCACGAGCTCGCGAGCGGTTTTCGCGGCGTCGTCCAGCGCGCCCAGTTCAAGCTTAACATTAGCGACGGCGCGGAGATACGTCGCCTTATTCGCCGGATCTTTGTTCGCCGCCAACTCGAGTAAAACGAGCGTCCGCTCCGGCGCTTGCGATTTCGCGGCGATTTCGGGAATCTTCCGCAACAACGCCTCCGAAAACGCGCCGAGTTCTAACGCTTCGATCGCCGCCTCCGTCGCGCCGTTCGGGTCGAGCGTCGTCAGCATGCAAGTCGT
>JAFTUJ010000270.1 GCA_017466305.1 Thermoguttaceae bacterium | reverse complement strand
TCTTAACGAGAAATTCGCTCCGGAGTCGCCCGTTCGAAACGATTTTGACGCGTCGAACGGGCGATTTTGGCGGGCGACTTTGACGCGTCAAAGGAACGGCGGTCGCGTTCGACGGCGTTTAACGGCGTTTAACGGCGTTCGACGGGGGCGAACGCCGTTAAATTCGGCGCGACCGTTAGTTTTGGCGAATCGCTTCGTTCGCGTAATATTTTTCGATGATCGCCCAACCTTCCTCGGCGGTCTCCGCGTATTGGAAGAGGTCGAGATCGCCGGGGGAAATAACGCCGTATTCGACGAGTTTCGGGAAGTCGACGACGCTTTCCCAAAATTCGCGACCGAAAAGGACGATCGGCAAGTGTTGCATCCGTTCGGTTTGGCGGAGCGTCAACGCTTCAAAGAGTTCGTCGAAGGTGCCGAAGCCGCCGGGAAACGCGACGAGCGCCTTCGCTCGCAGGAGGAAATGCAGCTTCCGCATCGCGAAATAATGAAAATTGAAACTTAATTCCGGCGAAACGAACGGATTCGGGCGTTGATCGAACGGAAGGGAGATGTTGAGCGCGATCGTTTCTTCGTCGGCGTCGAACGCGCCGCGGTTGGCCGCCTCCATAATGCCGGGGCCGCCGCCGGTGCAGACGACGAACTCGCGTTGTTTTGTCGGGCAGACGGCGCCGTCCGGGCCGATTTCGCGGTTGAAGACGTCGTTTTTCGTCGCGGCCAACTCGGCGAACTTGCGCGCGGTTTGGTAATATGGGGAAAGTTTGACGGCGGTTCGCGCTTGGGCCAACGCGGCGTCGGCTTCCGGTCCCGGCGTTTGAGCGGCGGCTTGTTCGGCGAGTTCGAGGCGGCGCGCGGCTTCGTCCGGCGGCAAAACGCGAGCGCTCCCGAAGACGACGACGGTCGAGCCGATCGCCGCTTTTTCGAACGCTCGCTCCGGTTTGACGTATTCGGCGAGGAGGCGGATTTCGCGACCGTCGAACCCGGAGAGGAAATCGGGGTCGCGGTAAGCCTTGCGATAAGCGGGCGCGTCGAGGAGACGGTCTTGAAGTTGGGCGCGGTCGGCGACGTCGGAACGTTTCGATTCCATTAGGTTCTCCTTAATTTTCCGGTTGAACGCTGACGAACGAGTTGAACGATAAAGGACGGCGAAGGGAAAACGCGTTGAATTTTTGGATAAATTGGATAAAAACGATTCTGAATAAAGGAAAATTGGAACGCGTTCCGTTTTTGTCAAGAAAGAAACAAAAATTTGCTCGACTTTTCGAGAAACGATTTGTCTTTCTCGCCTAAAGACAGTATAATAAACAGAGGTAAAAAAATCAAGAGGTCGGCGAAGGCGCGCGTTCGCCGACGTTCGAAAATTGTCGCGGACGTTAAATTGCGTCGCGTTAAACGTCGGTCGTTTAACGATTCGTTTTTTGAACGATCGGCAAATCGAATAAAAATCAACTTTGTTTCGATAATCGCGTTTGCGCCGACGCTTGCGTTTCAACTGGCGTTTCAACTGGCGTTTCGACGGCGTTGGAGCGAAGGGCAAGGCGACGAGGGAAAAGGAAACAGCGGGGAAACCGACGATGGTCGACGAACTGATCGCGAAACGCGAGCCGGATTGGAAAGAGTTGGAACGGTTAACGACGGAGCTGAGCGACGCGAACGCGTTCTCGGCGGCGTCGCGCGACGGAGCGAAGATCGCGCGTTTCGCGGCGTTGTATCGAGCGACGTGCGGCGACTTGGCGTTGGCGGAGTCGCGCCGTTTTCCGCCGGGAACGATTCGTTATCTGAACGATTTGGTCGGCGTCGCGCACAACCTCCTTTATCGTCGGCAAGTTTGGGACTGGAAAACGTTTGGGCGCGTTATTTTTTTCGACGCGCCTCGTTGGCTCCTGACCGACGCGGCGTTTTGGGCGGCGTTGGCGCTCTTTTGGATTCCGTTTTGGACGTGCGGGGCGATCGCGCAACGCAATCCGGAGTTCGCGCGGTACGTCGTCGGCGACGCGCAATTAGAGGCGATGGAAGATATGTACTCGGAATCGTTCGACCAAATCGACATGTTCGAGCGGGTCTCGATGGCGGCGTTTTACATTCAACACAACGGCGGGATCGGCTTGAGATGTTTCGCGTTGGGGGCGTTGTTCGCGTTTCCGGGGATATATATTTTGGCGTTTAACGCGACGTCGCTCGGCGTTTCGTTCGGGTACATGTCGAGCGGAGCGGTTTCGGCGGACGTCGCGGCGCGGTTTGCCGAATTTACGACCGCGCACGGGCCGTTCGAGTTGACGGCGGTCGTTTTGTCGGCGGCGGCGGGAATGCGAATCGGTTTCGGTTTGATTAAAACGAACGGTTATTCGCGTCTCGACTCGGCGCGTCGGGCGGCGATCAAGGCGGCGCCGGCGATGGGCGCGGCGTTTGCGCTTTTCTGCGGCGCGGCGATCTTGGAAGCGTTTGTTTCGCCGCGTCCGACCTTGTTGGGCGGCGTGTTCGGCGACGCGGCGACGGTAAAACAAGCGATCGCGCTCTTGTCGACGGCGCTGTTGGTCTTTTATCTTTTGGGGCTTGGCGGCGTTTCTTGGGCGGTGAAGCGCGGTTGGTTGGGCGCGAAAGAAAAAAAAGCGGCGACGAAGATCGATTAGGGCGGTTGGGAACGAGAGAAGGTAAAGAAACGGCGGAAGGAAGGCGGCGACGATGACAAACGACGAAGGAAAACGCGAAAATAACGACTGGACGCGACAGGCGATCGCCGTTCGGAAACGGTCGACGGCCGAAACGCGCGATTTAGCGTTTGTCGTAATTGGGAAGGAATTTAAAAATTTGGCGTTTTATTTCGTCGTGTTGGCGGCGCCGTTCTTTTTGATCGACGCGCTTTTTTTCGCGCTCTTTGTTTTCGGGGGCCCGAGCGATATTGCGAAGACTTGCGACGACGTTTCGATTTTTTGGCAAATTTGCTTTGTTTACGCGGTTATTGCGTTGGAGACGGCGTTTGTCGGCTCGTTGGCGACGCGTTATTTGGGCGTTTGGTTGTTCGAGTCGGAGCGTAAAATCGGGCGACGCGAAATTGTCGCGAGTTGGTTGGAGCGTTTGCCGCAACTCTTTTATTACCTTGTGTTAACGCGACCGTTTCGGCGAGGGACGTTTTACGCGGAGACGATTTTGCTCGAACGAACGCCGTTTCGCAAGAAAGCGGGGCGGTACTCGACCGCCGAGCGCGTTCGGTCGTTTCGACGCGGCGTCGCGTTCGAACCGAATTTTTGGCCGGCGTTGGCGGCGACGGCCGGGTACTTGACGATCGGCTCGCTGGGGCCGACGTTGATCGCGACCGAGGAAGTTTGGATAACGGCGTTTCATTGGGCGATTTTTCCCGCTTTTCTGTTCGGTTTGAGGTTTTATGTCGTCGTATTGGATTTTTTGCGTTATATTAATTATCGTATCGCGGCGGAAGGTTGGGATCTCGATTTAGCTTTTAAGGTCGAGCGGGCGAAGTTGGCGGTCGACGAAGGACGTTGGCGCGACGGCGGCAAGGGCGCGTTGTCGTTGACGTTGACGCTTGGCGAGGAAAAAAAAGGCGTCGCCGACGCGCAAACCGGCGAAACCGGCGAAATTTGACGGAGACGAAAGGCGAAACGATGCGGAAGCGAAAGGCGCGAACGGAACGACGGACGAAGAAAACGGGGGCGGCGAGCGTCGCGTTGGCAACGTTTTGCGTCGTCGGCGGAATTGGCGGAATTGGCGGAATTGGAGAAATAACGGGCGAAACGGCGGCGCAAGCGGGAGGCGTTCGCGTCGCGTTCGCGGGCGAAGACTCGGCGGAGGAGCGACGTTGGCGGAAGGCGGCGAACCAAGGAAAAACGCCTTGGAAGACGGAGGAGGGGGACGCGGCGTTTTTGCCTCCGCGTCCGCAACCGGAGTTTGTGCCGCCTCCGCCGAAGAGCGACGCGAAGCCTTCCGTTTCGTTGGACGGCGTTCGAAAAGGCGCGGAAATTCTCTTTTGGGCGTTGGTTGGCGCGGCGGTGGTCGCGTTGGCGGTCGCGATGTGGCAGACGTGGCGGCGAACGAGGGAAGCCGGCGGCAAAGACAAGAGTAAAAAGGCGCGGCAAGATCGGGAGCGTCGACTCGAAGCGATCGCGCCGGAGGCGCGCGAACGCGTCGACGATTTGGGGACGGCGGCGGAGAACGCGTTGGCGGCGGGCGACTTGCGGCTCGCGCTCGTCTATTTCTTTAGTTGGTTGATCGTCGAGGCGGACAAGCGGGGGCTTTTGCGGGCGCAACGCGGGAAGACGAATCGCGAATATTGGCTTGAGTTGGCCGTTAATCCCGGCGTTCGAACGATTTATAAAGCGACGATGGACGAGTTCGAGCGCGTTTATTTCGGCGGACAAGCGATTTCGCAAGCGGAGTTCGACGACGTTTGGCGGCTCCGCGAACCGTTTGCCGCGACGATGGCGCGACTCGACGCCGGACGCGCGGCGGCGGAGCGAGCGTCGCAAGAAGCGGCGCGGCGAGCGCCGAACGCGCAAGTCGCGGCGCGTTGG
>JAFTUJ010000269.1 GCA_017466305.1 Thermoguttaceae bacterium | reverse complement strand
CGCGTTGACGGAAAGAGTTAAGACGCGTCGTTGGAAAGAGTTAGGACGCGTCGGCGAGCGGCGCTTCGGACGGCGTTTTTTCTTTTTCGGCGCGGAGGTCTTCTTGCGGTAGCGCGACGTCGCGTTCGAAACGGGCGGCGCGGCGCAACCAAGCGAAATAGCCGACGCAAACGACGATCGAAACGACCGACGCGAGAGGCGCCGCGAAGCCGACTTCGTAAAGCGTCGCGTCTTTCGGGCGGCTGAATAGGTAAGATAGGGGGATTCTGGCGGCGAGCGTCGCAAGGTAACCGTGCGCCAACGCGACGAGCGTCTTGCCGCAACCGCAGAAGTAACCGTTGAAATTAAAGACGAAAGCGACGCAAATATAGTCGAGCGCGAAGGAACGGAGGTAAAGGGCGCCTTGGCGGGCGATTTCGGCGTCGTCGGCGAAGATTCGGGCGACCGCTTCCGGGCAGATTTGGCAAAGCGTCCAAAAAATCAGCCCGAACGCCAACGAAAATCCCGTTCCGTAAAGGAAGCTTGAAAGGGCGCGCTTGGGAAGGGCGGCGCCGAGGTTTTGCGCCGTCGCCGTCGCGACCGCCGTTCCAAACGACGCCGCCGGGAGCATCAAAAAGCCGATCGCTCGCTCCGCGACCCCGAGACCCGCCGACGCCGCGACGCCCATTTCGTTGACGATCGCAAGGATAATGAGGAACGAAACGTTGACGAGCGCGTCTTGAAGCGCAAGAGGCGAGCCGACTTTGACGATTCGCGAAATTGCGTCGAATTTCGGGAAAAAGTCGGAAAATCGCAATTTGAAGGAAAAACGACCGTTTTTTAGGAGCCAAACCGAGTAAAAGAAACTGACCGCCTGCGCGCCGACCGTCGCGACCGCCGCGCCAAACGGGCCGAGATCGAAAACGAGAACGAGAATCAAGTCGGCGACAATGTTGACGACGCAAGCGACCGCGACGAAAAGAACCGGCGTTCGCGAGTCGCCGAGACCGCGGTAAATCGCCGCGACGACGTTGCAGCCGACGATGAACGGGAAACCGCAAGCGCAAACGAAGAAATATTGACGCGCAAAGTCGACCGCTTCCGACGGCGTTCGCATCGCGGCGACGAGGAAATCGGTTCCGAAAACGATTAACGGCGTCAATATTAGCGCCGCGACGCCGAAAAGGGCCGACGTCGCGCCGATCGCTCGCGAAACGCCGTCGTTATCGTTGGCGCCGACGTTATAACCGATATAAACGACGCCGCCGACCGAGAAGCCGACGACGACTCCGATGAGCGCGTGCAACATTTGCGCTCCGATCGAGACCGCCGAAACCGCCGCCGCGTCGCCGCTTAAGCCGACGACGAATAAGTCGACCGCGCCGTATAACGCTTGCAAAAGAAAAGCGAGCATAAACGGAAAAGCGAAACGCCAAAGGCCGCGAGCGAGCGGGCCTTCGACTAAATAGCGTTCGTCGGCGGTCGGGCGGGAGGAAGACGGTTGTTTTTTCACGAGCGTTAAACGTTGTCAAAACGTTGGTTTAAGCGGCGGCGAGAAAGAAGCGTCGCGAGTCGATTCGCGGCGACGGACAAATATTTTATCGGGAAACGGGCGGACGTCAAGGGGGAGAACGCGGCGGTCGAAGCGGGGAAACGCGGCGGTCGAAGGAGGAGAACGGAGGTCGAAGGAGGAGACGGCGACGAACGGATGACGCGATCGGGGCGGTTTGGGAGATAAGACGGGAAGGCGGCGTTGAGAAAAAATGACTTTTTGCTCCCGATTGAGGAGATTTTCGCGATTTTGCCCTGTTCCGCTTGCGAAAAATACGTTAAGATGCGCAAGCGACCGGGCGCGTCTGGGACGGCGAGAGCGCGGCGAACGCCAAGAATCGCGTTGGGCCCGTCGGCGATCTTGTTGATTGTTGGAATAAAATTTCGATTCGGTTTAAAAATTGTTTCGGCGGTTCGCGTCGGGAGGCAAAGATGGCGCTGGGAAAACTCTTTGAAGGAGCGGCTTGGTTCGCGACGTTGTCGCTGGCGACGGTGGGGACGTTGGCGTTTTTGCCCGACGGCGCTTGGGAGACGTTTCCGACGGCGTTGCGACCGGCGCGCGCAAAATTGGCCGAATTCGGCGTCGCGCCGTCGCGTTATCGCGCCGATTTGAACGCGGAGGAAGGCGGCAAAATCGCCTTAAACGCTTTAAATAAAGAAACGACGCGGGGCGAGGGGAACGTCGGGCCGGAGGACGATTGGCAAGCGGCGGCGAACGTTCGGATCGGCGAACGTTGGAAAGACGGTCGAAGCGTCGAGGAAACCGCTTTCGTCGATCGGCGGAACGGGGAGGACGCGTCGCCGTCCGGGACGGAAGATCGGACGCGAAATGGAGGCGGCGAAACGGAAACGGGCGCGGAAACGGCTTGGGGGATTGTTTCGAACGTTGAGAATTGGGGGAATGGAGAAGACGGGGGAAATGGTGAAGGCGAAGGAGGCGGAGTAAAGGGCGGCGCGGCGTTGGGAGCCGCTGCGAACGTTGCGGCGACGTCGGAAAGCGCGAGCGTCGAACCTTGGGAACTTGACGCGATTCCGCCTTTTGTCGAAGAGCCGAACGCTCCGGAGGTCGCGAACGACGCGTTAAACGTCGAGGAAAAGACCGATTTCCCGGTTTTGGAAGAGGTT
>JAFTUJ010000268.1 GCA_017466305.1 Thermoguttaceae bacterium | reverse complement strand
TTCAAAACCGCCTATTTTATCATCGTTTTCTGCTTCGTCGGCGCGTTAATTTCGACGGTTCTCGGCCTGAAACAAGGCCGCGTCAACCTCGGCGTCGACCTGCGCGGCGGTTCGATTCTCGTTTACGAGGTTTCGCCGAGCGACGCGTCGCGCAAAGAAGTTACCTCCGACGAGATGAACGACCTGAAAAACGCGCTCTCGAAACGGATCAACCCGTCCGGCGTTCGCGAAATTTCGATTCAAGAACTCGGCGCCAACACCGAAATCCGCATCACCATTCCGGAAGCGGACGAAGCCGAAGTCGACCGTTCGGAACGCGTCATTAATAACGCCGTTCAGCTGAAATTCCGCATCCTCGCCGTTCAAGGCGCGAGCGATTCGGCGGAAGCGCGCGCCGTTCAACTCGCGCAAAGCCCGGAAAACGCCAACGCTTGGACGGTCGTTCTTAGCGCCGCCGAGCAAGCCGACGGCGTCAAAGGCGCGACCTGGATTCCGGTCGACCCGGCGCAAGAAGACAGCGTTACCGCGCGCAACGTAACGCGTCCCTCGCAAGCGCAAGAAGTCAAAGGCCTCGCGACCCCGCGCATCGACGTCCTCACGCTCGATCTCGTCGATATTTACAATGTCGACGGCGACGACTTGGCGCAAGTCAACGACTCCTTCAACAACATGATGACGCCGGAAATCGTCTTCGAAATGAAGGCGGCCGGCGCCGAACAAATGCGCGCCTTGACGACCAAATACGAAGGTCGTCAAATGGGCGTCGTCATGAACGAACGTCTGCACAGCGCGCCGAACATCAACGAACCGATCGGCAAAAACGGCTCGATCACCTTCGGCCAAAACCTCTCGAAAGACGATTACCAACGGATCCAAAAAGACGTCGACGATCTCGTCGCCGTTATGCGCGCGGGCGTTCTCCCGGCGAAACTTTCGGACGAACCGGTTACGAAAATGACGACCGGTCCGACCCTCGGCGCCGACACCATCGCCAAAGGTAAAAACGCGGTTATTTGGAGCGGCGTTATCGTCCTCCTCTTTATGATCGCCTATTACGGTTTCGGCGGTTTGATCGCGACGTTCGCCGTTTTGATGAACCTCGTGATGATTATGTCGATGATGATCGCGATGCGCGCCGCCTTCACCCTCCCGGGTTTGGCCGGTCTCGTTCTCACCGTCGGTATGGCGGTCGACGCGAACATCCTCATTTTCGAACGCATCCGCGAAGAACTCAACGGCGGCGCCGCGCTCCGCATGGCGGTTCGCAACGGTTACCAACGCGCCTTCACCGCGATTTTCGACTCGAACATCACGACGATGTTGACCGCGTGGATTCTTTACCTCGTCGGTTCGGAACAAATCAAGAGCTTCGCCGTTACGTTGTTCCTCGGCGTTTTGTTCAGCATGTTCACCGCGACCTACGTTTGCCGCGTCATTTTCGAAACCTGCGAAAAGAACGGTTGGCTTACCAAGCGTTGCGTTTACCCGATTCTCCCCGGCCTGAAACCGATCGGGCGTTACCATTTCGATTTCTACGGCATGAGCAAAAAAGCGGCCGTTATCTCCTGCGCGATCATTCTCGTCGGCTTGGCCGCCGTCGTCGCGCGCGGCAAGGGTATTTTCGACGTCGACTTTGTCGGCGGCGTCGAAGTCCAAGCCGTCTTTACCGAACCGGTCGAAATTTCCGAAGTCCGCTCCAGCCTGAGCGACCTTCCGGACCTTACCGTCGGCGCCCTGACGTTGGCGCAAGACAGCGTCGGGAACAAAGTCGCGGAAAACACGTGCTATTCGATTAGCGCGTCCTGCCCGCCCGGCATGGAAACCGCCGACTTCGAAAAAGACGTTCAACGGTTGATGAAGGAAAAATTCGCCGAAAAAATGCCGCGTTACACGATCGACGCCGTTAACGTCGGCGACGCGCAAGAGGTTCCCGTCCCGGGTTCGGCCGCGCCGAAATCGCAAATCGCCGTCGACCTTACCTTGAACCGCAAGATGAGCGGCGAAGTCGTTCTCGCCTACTTCGACGAAGTTCAAAAAGCGCCCGCCGAAGCCGAAGCCGCCGCGACCGAAGAAGTCGCGACTCTCGCCGCTTCCTTCGCGGAAGGCGTCGACGCGACTCAAGCGCAAAAAGAATGGACGGTTCTCGTCGACTCGGCCGACAAAGCGCAAGTCGAAGCGCTCGCGCAAAAGGTCGCCGCCGCCGTCGCCGAAGAAGTCGCGTTCGAAGCGTCGAGCACGATCGGTAGCTCGGTCGCCGGTTACGCTCGCGCCCAAGGCGTCTTGGCGATTCTCGGTTCCTTGCTCTGCATCGTCGCTTACCTCTGGCTCCGCTTTAAGCGCGCGATCTTCGGTATTTCGGCGGTCGTCGGGCTTATCCACGACGTCCTTTTCGTCCTCGGCTTGATCGGTTTGAGCTACTGGCTCGCGCCGTTCCTCGGTTTCCTCGGGATCAATCAATTCAAGATTGGTCTCGCGACCGTCGCCGCGTTCCTGACGTTGATCGGTTACTCGTTGAACGACACGATTATTCTCTTCGACCGTATCCGCGAAGTTCGCGGGAAGTCGGAGGCGTTGACGAAGGAAATCGTCAACCGCGCGACGAACGAATGCTTGAGCCGCACCTTGTTGACGTCGTTGACGACGCTCTTCACCGCGCTCGTTCTTTACGCGTTCGGCGGCGCCGGGATTCACACCTTCGCGTTCGCGATGAGCGCCGGCGTTATCGTCGGGACGTTCAGCTCGATCTTCATTTGCGCCCCGTTCCTCCTTTGGTTGCTGGGTCTCCAAAACACGAAAACGCCGTCGAACCGCGTTCAAAAGACCGCTTCGACGAAAAAGGCGTAATTTCGTCCTAACCGGCAAACTTTAACAACTCGGTTTCCTCGGCGCGTCGCAAAGGCGGCGCGTCGTTCCCGAGTTTTCGCTTCGTTACCGCGTTGACGCGCGTCGAACGCTCGCTCGACCGTTGAACGATCTTGCTTCGTTCCCGTTTTGAACGCGAACGCGATTTCAAGTCGACAAATCGACTTTCGACAAACAGTCAACAGACGGCGCGTTTCTTGAAACCGTCGTCGCAAGCGGCGGGGAGGCCGACGATAAAGGCGAACGTTGTCAAGCGTTCGCCTTTATTTTTACCCGTTTCCCCCATTTCCTTCATTCCGTTTTTCTCCCCTATTTCGCCAACTCCTCCCTTTTTAACGCAAGGAGACCGACGATGTTGCGAAAATCCCCCCAATTCGCGGTCCTTTGGACCGCGTGTTGCGCCGCCGCGACGTTTTTCCTCCCCCTTTCCGCCGACGCCGCCGACCAAGCCGCGTCGAAACCGGAAGTCGCGAAAAAAGTCATTAATCTCGACCAACTCGACGCGATGCGACTCGTCGAGCCGGTCGGCGTTCACCCGTACAACGAAGGTTTCGTCGAAACCGACGGCGTTTACGTCTGCGACGCGGGCGAGGCGACCGACAAAGCGTTCGGCGTCGCGCGACGTTACGTTCTCAACCAAGAGACCGCCGCGCCGATCGTCGCGACCGGTTGGATCCGCGCCGAGAACGTAGGCGGTTCGGTCGGTAACGATTATTCCCTTTATATCGACCTCGAATACGCCGACGGTCAAATGCTTTGGGGCCAAACCGCGCCGTTCGCGACCGGCGATTCCGACTGGACGCAGGAGCGCGTCGCGATTTTTCCGGAAAAACCGATCAAATCGTTAACCTTTTACGGTCTTTTCCGCAACCGTTCCGGCAAGGCG
>JAFTUJ010000267.1 GCA_017466305.1 Thermoguttaceae bacterium | reverse complement strand
CTCGGCGCCGGGCCCGGTCGAGCAAAGTTCCGGAAAGACGACGATTCGCAGGTCGACCGGGCCCCGTTCCCCCGCTTGCGCGTCCAATTGCGCCAAGACCGCCGCGATCGCGTTCAAGTTGCCGTCGAAATCGAGCGACGCTAAGTTGACGGTCGCCGCCGCCGCGTCCAAGGTTTTAACCGATTTTATCGTTTGCATCGTTTTTAGCGACTTTAACGCCGCCCGCCCAAAAAATTTCAAAAAAATTTCGCCGCCGCCTCGACGCGGAGCGTTCCGTCGTCCGGTTTCAACGCCGCCCAACGGTTAAAACGGAAAAACCGCGTCGACTTTAACGCCGCCCAACGGTTAAACCGGAAAAAACCGCGTCGACTTTAACGCCGCCCAACGGTTAAACCAGGAAAGCAGCGTCGACTTTAACGCCGCCCAACGGTTAAACCAGGAAAGCAGCGTCGACTTTAACGCCGCTCAACGGTTAAACCGGTGAAGCCGCGTCGACTTTAACGCTTTTTCAACGTTCAACGCGCGCCGCCGAGCGGTCAAGCGCCCCGCTTTTTCCGCGATTTCGGGTCGACCCAAACGCCGTCCGGGAACTTGCGGTTATAAAAGCGCATTACGACCTTCTCGAACGGGCGTTTCATTCGGGTGTACCAAGGTTCCTCTTCCGGGAAAATCGCGGTCGTTAAAAACGTCCTAATTCCCGC
The DNA here is from genome assembly GCA_017466305.1 of Thermoguttaceae bacterium. Classification (GTDB taxonomy): domain Bacteria; phylum Planctomycetota; class Planctomycetia; order Pirellulales; family Thermoguttaceae; genus RUG369. The sequence goes on along the minus strand of JAFTUJ010000267.1, from coordinate 3,986 downwards.
AAAGCGCCCGGCCATCACGTCCGCGAAGATTTGGTCGCCGACGATAACGGTCTTGTCGCGTTCGAAACCGAACTCTTTCATCGCGCGAAAACAGCCCCTCGGGAGCGGTTTCCAAGCCTCGGCGACGAACGGAAGCCCGACTTTTTCCGCAAAACGCCCGATGCGCGGCCCCATTCCGTTCGACAAAAGGCAAATTCGGAACCCTTCGCCCTTAATTTTTTCCAACCAAGCCGTTATTTCCGGCTCAAGTTCTTGCATTCCATACCGTTTTAGGGTACAATCGACGTCGAGAAGAAGATTTTCGACGCCGAGCGCCCGCAAACGCTCCGGAGAAAGCTCGACGACGCTTTTAATCAAGTAATGCGGGTAACAAACGGTCAACATCGCCGCGCTCCTTAGGTTCGAACGATTCTCGCGCCCTTTGCGTTCGTTCAAACGGCAAAATCGCCGATATAATCAGCAAAACCGTTAAAGCCAACGCAATCGACAAGCAAGTTAGTAAGAAATTCGACGCTTCCGGGTTCCGCCGCTCCGCTTTCGTTCGGTCGAGCGGTCGCGTTAAGCGCCACATTATCGTTAATTTCCCAAAATTTCCAAAATTGTCAAGCGCCGCCGACGCTCCGGCGCGCGAAAGTTGCGAAAATGTCCTTAACTTTTCAAGAAGCCCTCGCCTCCTCGACCCTCGTTTTCGACGGCGCGACCGGTACGGAAATCTACCGCCGCCGCGTCTTCACCAACCAATGTTACGGCGAGCTGAACCTCCGCAATCCGCGAATGATCGAGGAGATCGCCGCCGCCTACCGCGACGCCGGCGTCGACGTTTTAACGACGAACACGTACGGCGCGAACCGTTTCGCCCTCGAAAAATACGGGCTTGAAACGCAGGTCGCGGCGATCAACGCGGCGGGCGTCGCGTTGGCGCGCCGAGTCGCTTCCGAAACGGCGACGGAGGAACGCCCGATCTTCGTCGCGGGTTCGGTCGGCTTCCCGAGCGCCGAAACGTTTGAAAAACGTTCGCGAAACGAAATCGTCGAAGCGTTCGCGGCGCAGGTCGACGCGCTCGTCAAGGCGGGCGTCAACGTCGTTCTCTTCGAGACGCAGCCGTCCCGCGAAACCGCCGAAATCGCCGTCGACGCGATGCAAGCCGCCGCGCCGAATTTCCCGTTCGTCGTTTCTTACGCGCTCTCCCCGGCTCTTTTCCGCGCGCCGAACACGCTCGAAACCCGGGCGAAACGCTTCGCCGAACTCTTCGCGCCGTTCGAAACAACCGACGCGACCGTCAAAACCGGCAAAGCTTGCGCGACCGTTCAAGCCGTCGAAACTAACGCCGACGCCCCGTCTTGCCCTTGTTGTCAAGTCGCCGCCGCGACGCGTCCGCAACCGCTCGCTTGGGGGCTCAACTGCGGTTTCGGTCCGGCGGAAATGTTGAACGCGACGCTCGAAATCGTCAAAACGCTCGACAAGCCGCTGATCGTTCAGCCGAACGCGGGCGCGCCGGAGACGTTCGAGGGTCGTCAACTTTATTACAATTCGCCGGAATATCTCGCGACTTACGCGACGCGGTACGCCGATCTCGGCGCGGCGGCGGTCGGCGGATGTTGCGGAACGACGCCGGAAGATTTGGCGGAAGTCGTCAAAGCGGTCAAGCCGACGTCGCGGGGCCGTCGCGTCGAAATTAAACTTGTCGACGCGGCGCCGGACGTCGTCGAACTTCCGGAATCGCCGGTCGAGTCGCGCAGCCGCTTGGCCGCCAAGCTCGCTCGCGGCGAATGGGTCTCGACGGTCGAAACGATTCCGCCGCGCGGGTACGATCTCGCCGATTTTATCGACAAGGGCCGCCGACTCAAAGCCGCGGGCGTCGACGCGGTCAACCTCCCGGACGGGCCGCGCGCTTCCGCTCGGATTTCGTCGATAGTCGCAGCTTCGAAAATCCTCGACGAAGCCGGAATCGAGCCGGTCTTGCACATGTGTTGCCGCGATAAAAACCTCATCGGGATTCAAGCCGATTTGGTCGGGTGCGCCGCGCTCGGAATCCGCAACATCCTCTTCATCACCGGCGACCCGCCGAAACTCGGGAATTACGCGTCGGCGACCGGCGTTTTCGACTGCGACTCGATCGGCCTTTGCGCCTTGCAACGGCGTCTCAATCGCGGCGTCGACCTCGGCGGCCTCGCCCTTCCCCCGGCGACGAACGCCTTTTTCGGCGTCGGTTTCGACCCGTCCGCGCTCGACCGCAAGCGCGAAATCGACCGTCTCAAACGCAAAATCGACGCGGGCGCCCTTTTCGCCGTTACTCAGCCGGTTTTCGACCCGAACGTCCTCCTTTCGTTCCTCGACGAATGCGGCGACGCGCTTTCGATCCCGGTGATCGCCGGCGTTTGGCCCTTCGTCAGTTACCGCAACGCCCTCTTTATGCGCAAGGAGGTGCCCGGCGTCGTCGTTCCGGACGAGATTATGTCGCGAATGGAGGCCGCCGCGACTCGCTCGAAAGAAGACCAACTCGCGACCGGAATCGAAATCGCTCGGGAATCGCTCGCGACGATTCGCGCCGCCGTTCAGGGCGTTCAAGTCAGCGCGCCGCTCGGTCGAATCGAAGTTTCGCTCGACGTGTTGCGCTAAACGCGGCGTCCGCCCCGGACGCGTCGAAGTTTCGCTCGACGCGTCGCGCCGAGCGGCGACGGTCGCCCGTTCGAACGGCGGCGTTAACGACGGAGCGTTCGAACGGCAAACGTTCCCCCTCCGTCGACGTTAAATTGCGTTTCAACGACGAAATTTTCGTTCGCCCGCTTGCGCCGCGCGTTCCGTTCGGATATAATACATTAATAATAAAGGGGAAAATCGGCGAAATTCCCGTTTCCGTCGCCGTTTTTCCGGCGAACGTTCCGACGTTTCGAACGTCGCGACGTCCGCCTATTTAGCCCAATCGTTTTATTTTAACCTCTGGAACCGTTTTCGTCCGTTTTTTTCCGGCGCGGCGGTTCCGTCGGCGGAGCGTTTTTCGCGTTCCGCCCCATTTCAACCGTTTCAACCGTTTCAACCGTTTTTATCGCGATATTTTATCGCCGTAAGGATTTCGTCTAATGCAACGCCGAGACTTTTTGACCGCCGCGACCGCCGCCGGTCTCGCCGCCGTCCTCCCGACCGCCGACGCGCAAGCCGCCGACGCCGCCTCCGAACGCCGTTACATCCTTTTGGAAACGTATTTCACTCAAAACGCCGACAAACGCGACGCGCTCGTCGCCAAATTCGACGAAATTTTGATTCCGGAACGGAACAAACTCGGGTTCGACAAAGTCGGCGTCTTCACCCTGAACGCCGACCTCAACAAAGGCGACCGCGGCGCCGAACCGTTCGCGAACGCCGTTTTCGTCGTCTCCGAAGCCGCGACGCTCGACGCGTTGGCGACGCTCCAAGAACGCTCCGTCGCCGAAGGTTCGAACGCCCTCAACGCGAGCGACGACCTCGATTTCGTCGACCAAGAAGTCTCCGCGCTCCTCGCCTTCCCGACGCAACCGCAGATTACCGTTCCGTTTACCAACGAAGGGCGCGTTCTGCAACTGCGCACGTACAACAGCCCGAACTTCGAACGCAACTTCGCGAAAGAAAAGATGTTCGACGTTCGCGGCGAACTCGACCTCTTCCGTCGTTGCGGAATGGCGCCGGTCTTCTTCGGGCGGACGCTCTTCGGCTCGATGGCGCCGAACATCGCGTACATGCTCAGCTTCCCGAACGACGAAGCGCGCCGCGAAGGTTGGAGCAAGTTCGTCAACAGCGACGAATGGAAGGAAATGAGCGGCGAAAAAGAATTCGCTCGCACCGCGACCCGTATTCGCAACCTTTTCCTGAAACCGTCGCCGAAATCGCAAATCTGACGCGAATCGACGTTCGCAACGTTTATTTATTTCCAAAACGTTAAGCGATAAGCGCCGCGTCGCCGACTCAAACGAACGGAAACGACGCGGCGGCGTTCGACGCTTTCGAGCGTT
>JAFTUJ010000266.1 GCA_017466305.1 Thermoguttaceae bacterium | reverse complement strand
TTTCCGCGTCGTCGAGCGGTCGCAACGTCGCGCCGTACCGTCGGGCGACTTTCTCCAACTCGGCTAAAACGGCGGCGCGCGCTTCCGGCGGTTCGAGCGTCTCCGCGCCCGCGCCGTATCCGAGCGCCCAACGCGCAAACGCCGTTCCGTATTCGGTTTCCAACTCGACGAGCGTCGTTTCGTCCCCCTCCGGCGTCGTCGCGATCAAACCGTTCAACCGTTCCTCGCGAACGATGCGCGCCGACGAACCGAAAAAACGCATCTTCACTCGCGCGGTCTCCGTTTCGCCGACGTAAGGCGTAAAAGCGCTCGCAAGATACGCGTCGGCGTCAAAATCTTTCGGTCGCGTAAACTTTTCGCGCAACGCGTCCGCGGCCAACATTCGACTAAACTTCCAAAAGCGCACCTCTTTATCCTTGCAGGAATACCCGACCAAGTAAAGCGCGCCGCGGAAATAGACGAAATTATACGGTCGCACCGTATACGTTTTCGGCGTTTTCGATTTCAACGAACGATACCGAACGCGCAGTTTTCGCGATTCCCCCAACGCCGTCAGCGCGGCGCCGACGACAGTCGACGCGGCCTCGGGATAAATCGGTTGAGACGCTTCCAAGCACACGACGAGCGGCGCGACGCGCTCGACATATTCGACGCGCTCTTCCGGAAGCGCCTTCTTAATCTTTTCCAACGCGCTCTGCAGTTCGTCGCCAAAAATCGCTCCGCAAAGGGGCGTCGTCAAATTTTGCCCGATATAAAGCGCGAGCAGTTCGTCGTAATTCAGCCCCAAACCAAACGAAAACCCGTCGCCGTTATAACAATAACGCTTTCGCCCGCGTTTTTCGGAGACCGATTTGAGACCGTTAAAAATTTCGGCGAACATCGTTAAATCGCGTCGAATCGTCTTTTCGCTCGCGTCAAAACGCTCCGCCAACTCTTGCAACGTCGCGCCGCCTCTCTCGGTCGCCAGCGCTTGCAGCAACTTCCATTGACGAATAAACGACGATTTCGGGTCGTCGTTCTTCTTTTTTTCGGCGCCTTTCGTTTTTTTCTTCGTATCGTCGCCGCCGCTTGCCGTCTTTCGACTTTTTTGGTCGTTCACGCTCGCCCTCGTCCGTCGCGTCGTTAATTCAAATATTGCACGGTAATCTCGACGTCCGTTGCAATTACCGACAAACGAAACCCATTATAAAACGACGGAAAAGAGCGTCAAGAAATCCCAAGACGCCAGGCGTCCAAGCTGAAAAATTTTTTTCTTTTTTATTGCGCCGACGGCGCTATAATCGCTATATTCCCTATGATCGGCGCTCCTTATCTGTTCTTCTCTCTTTCTCCGCTCCCCTTGACCGACGGCGCTCGACGCAAGCCAACGACTTTTCTTCCGATTTTTCTTCGTTCGCCCCTTCCCGCCGCCGCGCCGACGAGTAAAATAGACGTCGCTTCGTTCCCTTCTTCCCCGTCCGTCGTTCGTCGACGCAAGCTTGCCCCACGGAGCCGTCCAACGTTTGCAACCCTTGCCGCCGTTACCGTTAGAATCTTTTCAAACTCGTTCGCTTCCGTTTTCCAAAAGCGGTTGGCGGCGCGCGGTCGCCGTCCGTTTTGCGTCAACGCGGCGACGTTCGCCCTCCTGACGTTCGCTTGCGTCGGCCCGGCGTTTTCGGTCGATTTGACGCGGTTCGCTCCGCTTTTTTGGCGCGACGTCGTCTTTTCGGGCGTTCTTTGCGCGCTCGGGAACGCCTGTTTAGTCGCGGCGCTCGGTCGGGGCGAACTGTCGATTTTGGGCCCGATCAACGCTTGGAAGGCGGTCGTCGGCTTGACGTTCGGCTTCTTCCTTTTGGGCGAAACGCCGACGTTCCCGGCCCTTTTCGGCGTTTTTTTGATCGGCTTCGGGAGCTATTTCGTCTTGGACGCGAGCCCGGAACGATTTTCGTTTCGCTTATTATTCGGCAGTTCGGCAATTCGACTGCGCGTCGCGGCGCTGATTTTAACGGCGTTGGAAGCGATTTTCATCAAAAAAATCGTTTTGGCGGCGGGCCCGTCGACGGCGTTTTTCCTTTGGTCGGCGACCGGCGCCCTCTTTTCGACGCTTTCCCTCGGCGTCGCGACGTTAATTTCGCTAATCCCGTCAATCTCGACGCGACTTCGCCAACCGCGCCCAACCGCTCAAACGCCGTCAACTTCCCCGACAACGCAAACCGCCCCAACGACGCAAACCGTCCAAACAACGTCGACGTCCCCAACGACGCAAACCGTCCAAACAACGCCGCCGTCCCCAACGACGCAAACCGCCCAAACGACGCCGCCCGCCCGTTTCTCCGCCCGCGACGCGCTCGAGCTCGCCGCGACCGCCGCTTGCGTCGGAACGATGCAACTTTCGACGAACGTCGCGTTCGAACGGCTCGACGTCGGGCTCGCGCTCGCGCTTTTCCAACTCTCGGCGCCGTTCAACGTTCTCCTCGGTTGGCGACTCTTCCGCGAACGCGGCGTCGGCAAAAAACTTTTCGGCGCGACGGGCGCCGTCGGCGGCGCGGCTTGCG
>JAFTUJ010000265.1 GCA_017466305.1 Thermoguttaceae bacterium | reverse complement strand
GGCGCCGGTTTCGACGATCCAGTCGTGCCCGGTGAGCCCGGCGTCGAGAACGCCGTTGGCGACGTAACGCGCCATTTCTTGCGCGCGAATCAGCATGCATTCGATTTCGTCGTCGTCGATCGACGGGAAATAGCTGCGTTTTTCGACCGAAATGTTGTAACCGCTGTTGCGGAAGAGTTCGACCGTCGCTTCTTGGAGACTGCCGGCCGGAATGCCGAGTTTCAGGATTTTATCGGACATTTGATTTCTTTCTTTTTCGTTCGTTATTTTATTTTTCAAAGCGCCGAGAAGCAAGGAAGCGGTCGAACGCCCGTTCTTGCGCTCCCCCTTCCCGCGGACTTTGTTCTTTCGTTATTTAGCGCGACGCTTTGTTTTCGCCCGGCGCCGCTAGCGTTTTTACCGACTTCGCTTACTTCTTGTAAACTTCTTTCGGGTCGAAGACGCGTTCGCCGACGACGACGTAATCGTCGCCTTGGAGTTGACGGAAGAAGCAGCTCGGGTAACCTTCGTGGCAAGCGGAACCGCCGACTTGATCGACTTTCAAGAGAAGCGTGTCGCAGTCGCAGTCGATGTAAATCCCGTGAACTTTTTGGACGTTGCCGCTCTCTTCGCCTTTGCGCCAAAGCTTGTTGCGGCTGCGGCTGTAGTAAACGGCGTAACCGAGTTTCAGCGTTTCTTCGTAGCTTTCCTCGTTCATGTACGCCATCATGAGGACTTCGCCGGTTTTATAATCTTGCGCGATCGCGGGAACGAGCCCGTCCCCTTTTTTGAAATTCGGACGGATTTTATCGTTGCAGCAGCTGCAGGAATTGCTCATTTCTTCTTTTCTTTCTTGCTGTTTTGCTCGTTTTGCGCCAAGGCCGCTCCGTTTTCGACAAAACGCAACGAACCTCCGACGCGTTCTCGGGTAATCGGCTTATCGACGGCGAAACGCTCGCCCGCGTCCGCCGTCAAAATCGTCAAAATCGACCGACGTTAGCGACTCGCCCGCCGATTTCGACGTTAATATCGTTCAATTCAACGCAAACGACGCGTCTTTCGTCGCCGACGCGCCCCTTGCGGTTCGCTCGTTTATTGACGCGACGCGGCGACGGCTCGCAAACGTTCGAGCGTCGCGACATTGACGTCGCGTTGCGTTTTCAGCTCTTCGAGGGAAGCGCGTTCCTTCTCAACGACGTGCGCCGGAGCCTTTTCGGCGAAACCGCCGGAAAGCTTCGCTTCCTTCGATTTAATGAAGCCTTCGAGTTTCTCGACTTCCTTTTCCTTTTTCTTGATTTCCGTCGCGACGTCGATCAGCTCGGCGACGTCGACGTAAACCTCCATCCCCGGCGCGGCGGCGTTCGACGAGAGAACCGGCGTTTCGACGTCGGGCCCGAACCCGGTCGCGACCGCTCCGGCCATCGAACGGAAGTAATCCTTCATCGGGTCGAGGAGCGCGGCGATTTCGGCGTCGCACTTGACGGCGAACTTCACCTCGGTCTTCGGCGGGACATTTTGGCGGGCGCGCGCTTCGCGGACGCAACGGAGCGCCTCTTGGAATTGCGCGAACCGAGCTTCGATTTCCGGGTCGATCGCCGCTTCGTCGACGGTCGGCCAAGGCGCGATCGAAACGCTTTCGGTCGCTTGCGTCGGGACGGCGCCGCGAACCGGGGCGAAGTCGGCCAAACGGCGCCAAACTTCCTCGGTAACGAACGGCGCGATCGGGTGCAGGAGCCGCAAGAGCGAATCCAAGACCGTCAACAAAACGTTTTGCGCCAAATTCCGACGCGCCGGGTCGAAGAGACGCGACTTCGAAATTTCGACGTAAAAACTGCAGAACTCGTCCCAAGCGAAGTCGTACAACGCGCGGGCGGCGTCCGAATACTTGTAACGCTCGAGCGATTCCGTAACGCGTTGAGTAACGCTCGCCAAACGGCTCAAAATCCAGCGGTCTTCGACGAGAAGTTCGCTCGGATCGAGCGCCTTCGGTTCGAAACCTTCCAAATTGATCATGACGAAGCGCGACGCGTTCCAAAGCTTGTTGCAGAAGTTGCGGGCGACTTCGAAACGTTCGCCGACGACCGGGCCGAGCGGAAGCGCCTTATCCTCTTCGCTTTCCGCCCATTGCGTCGAAAACGCGTGCTTGCATTTCGGGCAGTCGATGCGCGGGAGCGTTCGGTTTTTCTTCGTTTGCTCGACCGTCGCGCCGCAGTGCGGGCACTCGAAATCGAGCGAAAGGCGAACGTCTTGGCTGTCGGTCGTCAGGAACGCGAGAGCGAAACGGAGCGCGTCGGCGCCGAATTTCTCCATCACCGCGATCGGGTCGACGCCGTTCCCCTTCGACTTCGACATCCCTTCGCCGTACTTGTCCAAAATTTTCGGGTGAATGAAGACCGTTTCGAACGGTTTTTTCCCGGTGTTGAAGTAGCCGGCCAAGACCATCCGCGCGACCCAAAGGCTAATGATGTCGCGGCTGGTGATCAGGACGCTCGTCGGGTAATAGTAGTCGAGTTCCGCCGTTTTTTCCGGCCAACCGAGGGTCGAGTGCGGCCAAAGCGCCGAGCTGAACCAGGTGTCGAGAACGTCTTCTTCGCGGACGAGCTTG
>JAFTUJ010000264.1 GCA_017466305.1 Thermoguttaceae bacterium | reverse complement strand
GAACCGCGCGCTCCCGGGGAAAACGCTCGTCAAGAATTGCGAACTCCTCGGAAACGGGCGCGGAATTTTGGCGATCAACAAAACGACCGCTTGCGGGCCGCTCGTTTTCCGCGACGTTCGCTTGACGACGCCGAGCGCCGACGCGGAAGCGCCGAACGCAAACGAACAAACGGCGTCGCTCTTCGTTATCGCCAAAACGCCGTCGCCGGGCGCCGGGATAACGTTGCGCGCGAACGCCGACGGAACCGAGCCGCTCGGCGGCGTCGCGTTCGAGAACGTCGAAATCGTCGACGCGGACGCCCCGGAAAACGAAAAGACGCGTCTTTTCTCGATTTACGACGGTTCCGGCGACGGTTGCGGCGCGGAGGAAATTAGCGGAGCGCTCCGAATCGTTCGCGGAGAAACAACGACCGAAACGCGGCTCGACGGCGAAGATTTCGATCGGCTCTTCCCGGAACTGGCGTTTCGCCGCGTCGCGCCGTTCGAACTCGACCGCTTGACCGCGCCGACGAACGACGCGGAACGGAGTCTTGCGGCGGAACTCGTCGACGCTTGGCGTTCGAAAGCGGCGGAAAAAGGCGAAAAACGGAGCGAACTGCGCGTCCGAAACGGCGGCGTCGGCTGGTTTTACGCGGAAAAGGACGCCGACGTTTCGTTCGCGGTTCGTTTGCGGCAAGTCGGGCGGTATACGTTGACCGCGCCGAAAGCCGAGCTGATCGCGCCGAGCGGGAAAACGTCGAAGTTGGCGGGCGAAGCGTCGGAAGACGGCGTTTTAACGCGTTTCGTCGTTCGCGTCGAGGAGAGCGGCTGGTTCCGAGTCGCCGTCGACGTCGGCGCGAACGCGTTCCGTTGGGAAGCGGAGTCGACGCCGATTTTGACCGCCGCGCGCCCGGCGTTGAATTTGATCGGAACGACCGGCGAATTTTGGGTTTACGTTCCGAAAAACGCGTCCGATTTCGGCGTCCGCGTTAGCGCCGACGACGCGGAGCGCGTTTCGGCGACCCTCTTCGACCCGAGCGGAAAGCAAGTTTGGCGGAGCGAAAATATCGCCGGAATCGCGACTTGGACCCTGCCGGTCGACGAGAAAACGGGCCGACCGACCGCGCCGCCGCAACCCGGTTTTTGGCGCGTTCGGTTCGACAAGCCGACCGTCGGCGTTTTGGAAGATTTCTATTGGACGATTCAAGGCGTTCCGGCGCTCGTTCGTTGACGCGGCGGAAGCGTCCGAACGTCCGAACGGTTGAACGGTTGAACGGTCGAACGTCCGAACGGTCGAGCGAAAAGGAGCGGCGCCGCGTTTTGAAGCGCTTTAAAACGCGGCGCCGCGCTTCGTTTCGACGGTTCGCGACGGCGAAAAAAACGCTGAAAATTTTTTCCGAAATTTTTTTCTTCGTTCCGCGTTTGCCGTTTAGCGTTGAAAACAAACGCGTTGCGATTTTGGAACGGAGCGTCGAGAAGGAAAAAAAAGAGCGTTTTGGCGGTTTGGCGCCGCGATTGCCTAATTGCGGGCGTACCCCTGAAGAGCGCGACGCGCTGGGTGGCGTTAGGATACCTTGCCCGTTCCTTCGTCAAGTCGTTTTCGACTCGTCGCGTTCAAAGGGGTTTTTCCTTTTCTTGACGAATTTCCTTGACGGCGGGCTTAGCGGCGGTCTTTGCGGCGGTCTTTGCGGCGCTTTGGGCGAATTTCTTTGCCGGCGTTCTTGACGATTTTTTTGACGGGTTCTCTTGACGGCGGCGTTTGGAGCGACGCGCTTTGCTATTTTGCCTTTTTTCGCTAGATTAACTTCGTTGCGCGGGCGTTTTCGGTTAACGTTCCGTTTTTTGCGGAAAAGACGGCGAAAACGCGAAAAACACTTGCGTCGCGGCGCGTTTTCCTTTATATTACTTAAAGAGCGGCGGCCCGCGGACGGTCGCCCGACGTTCGAATTTCGAGCGTAAACGGAATTTTGTAAAAGCGGTGAAATAAAGAGAGTCGGCGAGGGCGTTCCGCGTCGACGGGAGACAACGAAGATGAAAAAACTTGCGAAATTGACGTCGGCGCTCGCGTTCGCGGCTCTTTGCGCCGCGTTTTCGACGGGAAGCGTCGCGAAGGCGGAAACTTTGAAAGAGAAAAATCCGGCCCCGAAAGCGGGCGAACAAGTGTTAATGACGGCGGAACTTCCGCTCGCGACCGGCGGAACTTGGACCGGCGGCGACGCCATGCCGCTCGGCGGCCCGAATCCGATCGACGAAACGAAGACCGAAACGCTGAAATTCTGGTTCTTCCTCCCGTCGAACGAGTCGGCGAAAACCGACGCCGGTTTCCCGCTCCTTCTCTTCCTGCACGGCGCGGGCGAACGCGGCGACAATCCGGAAAAAGTGAAGGTTCACGGCCCGGCGATGATTTGCTCGAAGCCGGAAAAAGCGAAGGATTGGCCGTTCCTGACCGTTTCGCCGCAATGCCCGGGCGTTCGTTTTTGGTCGCCGGCTCAACTGCGCGTCTTGATCGACCAAATTTGCGAAAACTACCCGGTCGACCGTTCGCGGATTTACGTTACCGGCCTCTCGATGGGCGGTTTCGGGACTTGGGGCCTGATCGCGCATTCGTCCGATATTATCGCGGCGGCGGCTCCGCTTTGCGGCGGTTACGACGTTAAATTCGCGCCGAAAATGACGAAAACGCCGATTTGGACGTTCCACGGCGACGCGGACGGCGCCGTCAAGTACGAGTACACGAAGAACCTCGTCGAAGCGGTCAAAAAAGCCGGGAACGACGACGTCCAATTCACGACGTACCCCGGCGTCAATCACAACTGCTGGACGCGAACGTACGACAATCCGGAACTTTACCGTTGGTTCCTGTCGAAAAAACTCGAAAAATAAGCGGTTAACGCGAAAATAATATCGGAAGAAAACGCTTAAAAGCGACGTTCGGCGGCGTTTGACGCGGAACTTTCGCGCTAAAAAAGCGTTTAAAAAACGTCGTCGTTCGTTGCGGACGGCGGCGTTTTTTGTTTTTATCGGCGATTTTTGAACGGCTTTGGAACGAGGCAAAAAATGAAACGAACGATTCGATTCGCGGCGCTTTGCGTCGTCGGATGCGTCGCGTCTCTCTTGGGGGCGACGGCGATTTTTGCGCAAGAAAACGGCGGCGCGGCGACGCCGAAAGCGGGCGAGCTGGTCGCCGCGTCGGTCGAACTCCCGGCGGTCAAGCGCGAAGGCGGGCGGCGCGGCCCGGAAACGCTCGACCCGTCGGCGGCTCCGCAAACGTTGAAATATTACGTCTTCCAACCGAGCGACGAGTCGGAAAAGACCGACGCGGGCTTTCCGGTGATGTTGATGCTGCACGGCGCGGGCGAACGCGGCGACAATTTGGAGCTGTTGAAAAAATACGGCCCGGTCGAGTTCTGCTCGAAAGCGGAGAGCGCGAAAAACTGGAAATTCTTCACCGTCGCGCCGCAATGCCCGGCGAACGGCTGGTGGTCGGCGGCGCAGCTTAGCGTTATGATCGACAAAGTTTGCGAACTTTACCCGGTCGACAAAGACCGCGTTTACGTTACCGGCGTTTCGATGGGCGGTTTCGGGACTTGGTCGCTCCTCGCGACTTGCCCGGAAAAGATCGCGGCCGCCGCGCCGATTTGCGCCGGAGGCGACCCGAACGCCGCGCCGAAAATGGCGACGACGCCGATTTGGGCGTTTCACGGCGATAAAGACCCGCTCGTCCGCCTCGAACAATCGCAAACGATGATCGACGCGAACAAAAAAGCCGGCAACCCGGACGCGAAACTGACCGTTTACCCCGGCGTCGGACACGACAGCTGGATCAACGCTTACGCGGAAGCCGACCTCTATACTTGGCTCCTCTCGAAGCGAATCAGCGGCAAACCGGCGAAGGTCGAACCGATTCAGGAAGCGGCGCTCGACGAGGCTCCCAAGGCGGGCGCGTTGGTCAAAGGCGCGGTCGAAGTTCCTCTTTCGAAGCGCGAACGCGGGCTCTTCGGGCCGGAAACGCTCGACGAAACGAAGTCGCAAACGTTGCGTTACTTGGCGTTCCAACCGGTCGACGAGTCGGCAAAAACGGACGCGGGCTTTCCGCTCCTTATCTTCCTGCACGGGATCGGCGAACGCGGCGACGACTTGAATCGCTTGAAGATTTACGGGCCGACGGCGATTCTCTCGAACCCGGAACGCGCGAAAAATTGGAAGTTTTTCACCGTCGCGCCGCAATGTTTCGCGGATTCTTGGTGGTCGGCGACGCAACTTAGCGTCTTGATCGACAAGGTTTGCGAAAAGTATCCGATCGACAAAGACCGCGTTTACGTCACCGGCCTTTCGATGGGCGGTTTCGGAACTTGGTCGCTTCTCGCGCATTGTCCGGAAAAAATCGCGGCGGCGGCCCCGATTTGCGGCGGCGGCGACCCGAACGCGGCGGCGAAAATGGCGACGACGCCGATTTGGGCGTTCCACGGCGACAAAGACGGCCTCGTTCCGCCTCAAATGTCGCAAGCGATGATCGACGCGAACAAAAAAGCCGGGAACCCGGACGTCAAACTGACCGTTTACCCCGGCGTCGGGCACGATTCTTGGAACAAAGCTTACGACGACCCGGCGCTTTACGATTGGCTCCTTTCGAAGCGCGCGAGCGGCAAACCGGCGCAAGTCGAACCGGTCGCCGTCGACGAAACGCCGAAAGCGGGCGCTCTCGTCGCGGCGTCGATCGAGCTTCCGGCGGTCGTTCGCGGCGGTCGCGGCGTCGCGGACAAACTCGACGACTCGAAGACGGAAACGCTGAAATATTACGTCTTCCAACCGTCGGACGAGTCGGCGAAGACGGACGCGGGTTTCCCGCTGATGTTGATGTTGCACGGCTCGGGCGAGCGCGGCGACGACTTGAACAAATTGAAAGTTTACGGCCCGGCGATGTATTGCTCGAAGGCGGAAAGCGCGAAAGACTGGAAATTCTTCACCGTCGCGCCGCAATGCCCGCGCAACGTCGGCTGGTCGGCGCCGCAACTTAGCGTCATGATCGACAAACTTTGCGAAAAGTACCCGATCGACAAGAACCGCGTTTACGTAACCGGCGTTTCGATGGGCGGTTACGGGACGTGGAATCTTCTCGCCGAAGCGCCGGAAAAGATCGCGGCGGCGGCTCCGATTTGCGGCGGCGGGAACGTCGACGCGGCGGCGAAAATGGCGTCGACGCCGATTTGGGCGTTTCACGGCGACCAAGACAAAGCGGTTCCGCTCGGCGCGTCGCAACGGATGATCGACGCCGTTAAGGCCGCCGGGAACGAAGACGCGAAACTGACGATTTACCCCGGCGTCGGACACAACAGCTGGATCAACGCTTACGCGGAGCCGGAGCTTTATACTTGGCTCCTCTCGAAAACGAAAGCGGAAGCGAAGTAACGGAAACGCTTAACCGTCGACGATAAAAGACGTTAAGAACGGAAAGAAAACGCCGCGTCAAACGACGCGGCGTTTTTTTTGGAAAAAATAGCGGAATTATTTTAATTTCTAAAAAAGCGGCGCTCTTAGTTAACGAAAAAGCGGAAAAGAACGCGAGATTCTTTCCAGCGAAACGGTTTTTTCGCAACGCTTAAGTTGCGAAATATAAGCGATTAAAAAAACGTCGATTCCTTGAAACTTCCCGTTTGAGAGCGGAGCCCGGGCGGGGTTTAACGTCGACGCGTTATTGATTTTAAAAGATGCGGCGATTGGTCGCAAGATGTTCTCGGGAGAAGAGCGCGATGAAAATGAAAATGAAAATGAAAATGTTGGTTTTGTGCGCGTTGGCGGCGAGCGTCGTTTGGGGCGCCGGTTGCGATCAAAGAAGTAGCCGCAACTCGTCGACGGACTGGGGTTCCGTGGTGAACGTCAGCGGCGGCGGCGCGACGGTTTCGAACGAAGCTCGATTGGCCGGCGAGTGGAGAATGACGCAAGACTCGTGGAACGCGGAAGTCGCGGGGCGATACGCGGGAGCGCCGGAGATCTTTTATCCGGAAATTATGTACGCGGTCGACGAACCGGTGAATGTTGTTTTCGGTCGCGACTTAACGTTAGGACTAGAAAGCCTCGGCGCTTATAGCGTCGAAGGCGACGTTTGCGAATTCGCGTGGACGCACAGCAACCGTCCGGGACTACTCGCAGGCTTCGGTTACGCTCGAGTTCACTGGCAGAGCGATTATTTGATGGGGCTGGAAAGCGTTACGAGACCCGGCGTTATACGTTGGTACAATCGCGTGAGCTACTAAACGTCGCAACGTCGAACGTTGGGGCGAGAGCGGCGGCGAGAACGGCGGCGCCTAGCGAAGTCGGGAAGCGAAGAGGAGGAACAAACGGGCGACCGAAAGTTTTCGATCGGGAAAGTCCGCGAAAGAAACGGTTGAGCCAAGAGTCGGCGAACGCCGCAAAAGAACGGAACGCAAACGCTCGCAAGGTAATAAATTAAAAAAGCGCGGAAACGCCGAGTTGAGAAACTCGGCGTTTTTTTTTGAAAAAGTAAAAGATTTTTTGAAAATAAAAAGGAAACGCGCGCTCTTATATTGCGAAAAGGAAAAGACGCTAACGATAAAATCGTCGGCGTCGCGAGTAAAGAGAACGGAGAGATGAAGAGCGAGAGAAAAGTAATTTCACGTCGCGTTTTTTTGAAGAAAGCGCGTTTTTGGCTCGCGTTGTTGTTGCAAAAATAACAAGTCGCGCAAGTCGAACCGGGAAACGCGCCGACGTTGAAACGGTCAAATAAAACCAAACGACGCGACGTAAATAAAAAACGAAATAAGAAATAAAAAAAAAGAAGAAATTTTGTAAAATATTTTAATATTCATACCTCTAATAGCTGAAAAAAAGAAAGACGGGAATCGCTTCGTAGATTAAGCGACAGTTGAACCGGCGGCGCGTTGGGGAGTTCGGCTTCCATTGAGAGCGGACGAGGAAACGGTCGACGTAAACGTTATACAAATGAAAACGAGCGCGCAAACGTAATCGTTTTCTAAAAAAAACTTAATTAAAAACTTAGAAAAGGGGAATATCGTGTCCAACCCTTACGACAATCAAAACAACGGTCAATACGGGTATCAACAACAAGGCTATCCGCAAAACGGTCAATACGGGTATCAACAACAAGGCTATCCGCAAAACGGTCAATACGGATATCAACAAGGCGTTTACCAACAAACGCCGCCGCTCCACGGCGGGCTGATGACGCTTTTGGTCATCCTTACTCTTTTCGTTCCGCTTGTCGGCGTCATTGCGGGTTTTGTCAACATGAAACACGAAAGTCGTAAGGGACAATCTGTCGCTTTGGTCGTCGTCGGTTTTGCGATGATGGCGATTAACTTTATGCTCATCGCGGCTTCCGGCGGATTCTGATCGAGCCTTCCGTCGAGAGACGATCGCGTTAAAAAAGCTTGCGGCGTCGGTCGCAAGCTTTTTTTTAGTTCCGCGTTAACGACGCGCAAGGCCGAGCGACGCGGAGAAAGGTCGATTTAAAACAGAGCGAACGGAGACAAAAATAACGCGAAACAACGGTCGAAAACGCGTCGCGATTTGAGCGTCGTTGCGTTATAGAAAAAAAAACGAAATTTTTTTTAGACGCAAGGTAAATTTTTCGCAATTTCTCTCTCTTTGTAAGCGTTAAAGGGAAAACTTACAAAAACGCGAGAACGGAAAAGCTTGCGTCGGCGACATTTCCCAAGTTTCGAAAGTCTTAAAAATAAAGAGTAAGGAAAGGTAAAAAAATGGACGCTCGAATCGCGGGATATTTGCGCGCGACCTTCGTCGGTTTTGTAAAACGCGTTTTGACGTTGCGTTACGACTCCAATCGAGCCGCGTTCTTCGCGGCGGCGTTGACCTTGTTCGTCGGAGCGGGGGGCGCGAGGGTCGCGATGCAAACCGCCTTGCAGAATTATATGCTCGGCTATTTGAAGACGACGGCGGCGAAGAAAGCCGGAGCGGAACCCCAATACTTAATTTTTAATTTTTGCTACGCGACGGCGAAAATGTTTTGGGGCTGTTGCCGATTGAACGGCGGCTCCTCGTTCCGTTTCGACGCGCGGCGAATCTTCCGCGTTGCGAGCGAAAAAGTTCGAGCGTCGCGCTCGACGACCTTGGCGACGCGGGAACGTCAAGCGACGTTGGGCGGCGCGTTAAGTAAAGCAAGCGAGAACTTCCCGCATATGCATAACGCTTGCGACGCTCATGGAAAAAGCGGCGGGTTCGACTTCGCTTTGGCGGTCGCGCTCTGAGAAACGAACGAGCTGGAGAAACTAAAATAAACGGAATAAAACAAGTCGATTTGGGAACGGAAGCAAAACGATCGCGGCAATTGGGGCGCGCGGTCGTTTTCTTTCCGACGTTCGAGGCGAACTCGGCGGCGCAAGCCAAAGGAAATTAAAAAAAACAATGTTTAAATCCAAGTATTTTGCGCGCGTCCCTCTTATTGGCGTTGGAGGCGACGGAAAGTTCGGATAATTAAGCGACCCTTGCAACGCGACGCGGAGGAACGAAAGGTCCGCGGTCGGTTCGTTTTAGGCGTCGCGTTGGGAAAGGGAGCTTACAATGGAATACGGTTTAGGAGAACTTGTCCCGTGCGTTTTAAAAATGCTCGCGGGAATTCTGGTCGGGAAACTTCCCTTCCTGACGCAAATTCCCGCGGGCGCGATTTTTACCGTCGTTTTGGAACTCGTTCGACATAAGAACGGGCGCCTTGACGTCGCGTTGAATCTTCTTTGCGGAACGCGCGGGGTTACCTTGCCGAAATCGTGGTTGGGCGGGCGTTCGTTGGGAACGAACAGCGTTGTTTGTTTGGTTTTGGCTTGGTATTGGGGATTGGGCGTCATGCTCGCGCTTTTTAACATTGGCGCCGAGCTGACGAAGTTCTTGGCGAGCGATCTCAAGAAACTTGCGAACTCGGAAGAGGGGCGCGTCGTCCTTCAAGACCTTGCGTCGACTCGCGGCGTCAAAGCGGCGCGTCGCGTCGCGACTCATGCGGTCGTCGCGTTCGTCCTGACGGCGACCGTTCGAACCGACGTTCGAGCCGGCAAAGAACGCGCCGTCGACGTTCGTGCCGGCCAAGAACGCGACGTCGCGCGAGCGCCGCTGTTCTTCGACGAACCGACGACCGAGAGAGAAAGCGGCCTTTGCGTAAGCGCGTAACGTCCGGCGCGACCGACGGTTAAACGTTGGAAAACGAGTCGACGTAAAAAAACGCGGCGACGGGAAACGCTCCCGACGCCGCGTTTTTACTTTAGCGTTAAACCGCTAAACGACGCTCAGTTCGAAGCGCCGTAACGGTCGAAGTAAGCCTTCCAACGGCGCTTGATCGTTTCTTTGATTTCCGGCGCGAGTTCGAATTTGTTCTTTTGATATTTCTTTTGCGTCGAAGCGAATTCTTCGAACGCTTGGCGGCGACCGTCGAAACCGTCGATTCCCAACTCGGCGTAAATTCGCTCGAGCGTTTCGACCGGCGCGGCGACCAACTCGTCGTAAGAAATTTCGCAGAAGTTCTCTTTTTTGAGGAGTTTAACGTCGTCGAAAAACGCGTCGTACATCGCTTCGAAGTCGCTCAAAACCTTTTCTTCGAGCGCGGCGCCTCCCTTGGGCGGTTGCAGACCGTGCGTCGCGGCGAGTTTCTTCCAAAGGTTGACCGTCGACGGGAAGAGCGCGAACGGATCGCGGGAAATGTGAACGAATTTCGCGTTCGGGAAACGCTCCAAAATCGCGCGAACGCGAGCGGTGTGCGGCGGCGACTTCAAAATAATCCGCTTGCCGCGCCCGACCGTCAGCTCTTTGAGGAAGTATTCGAGCGCGTCGAGCCAACGGGAACGGTCGGCGTCGCTCAAATTGCGGAGCGTCAAATAATCGGCGTCGATGCGACCGTTGTTCGGGAACGCGATTTCGCGGTAAGGCGACGGCGCCCCGAGCGCGCAGATCGCGAACTCGTCTTCTTGCGGACGGTCGAGCCCGACGGCCATATTGTCCATCGGGCGTTTTTTCGGCATCAAATATTTAACCCAAGGACGGAAAAGCGGCCCGCTAACGAGGAGGTGCGCCGGCGCGAAGCAGTCGTAAGTGTCGGAGCAGGCGAAGCGATCGTCGCGCATCATGTACTCGTGAAGGAGCGTCGTTCCGCTGCGCCAGTGCCCGACGATAAAGATCGGCGCGTCGACAAGTTGCGCGTCGCGAATTTTTTTGCCGCGCGTCAATTTTTGCCAACCGGCCAAAAGCGAGTTGGTAACGGCCAAGCCGGAAATAACGCAGAACATCGGGAAACGCGTCGGCGCGACTCGCCAACGACCGGCGTTCAAAATCTTGAGCCAAGCGGAAACGGTTACGCCGTCCCACATGCGCGGATTCCAGAAGCGGTCGGCGCTCCCGCCGGTCGTCATTTTTACGATGGACGACTTTTTTTTGTTGCTTTTATCGTTTTGCGATTCGGTATTTTTCATTGTTGCGTTTTCTTAAAGCGCGGGACGACGGGAGCGGCGCGTTATTCGACGATTTTCAAACCGGCGTCGTCGATTTCGTAAAATAAAATTTCGTCGGAACAGGCGGAACCGCGATGCTTCATAATATAAAGCGCGCGTCGGAAACGCTTGCCGTCGCGAATTTTGCCGAGGTAAATAACGGTGTTCGCTTGCGCGAAAAAGTCGCCTTCTTCAAGCGGTTTCTCGATCAGCGCGTCGAGAGAAGTTTCCGGCGCGGTGTACGAGAAGAGCGTTCCGATTTCGCTTTCCGGGTAAGGTTGGGCGCCGATTTGCGCTTCGAACTCGCGAAAATTTTGCCGAAAAAGATCGCGGGCGACCCAAGCCGACTCCTTCTTGACGATTTGACGCTCGACGTATTCGAGCAACTCGAACTGAATCGACTCGCCTTGACGCTCGACCGGCTCCACTCCGTCGACGACGAGCCGCCGCGCGCCCTGCGCAAAGTTGGCGTAAAGAAACGCGATCGTCGACTGCAAGCGTTTCGTCAAATCGAGTTTCCACTCGCGCCAAGCGTCGTCGCCGAGGTCGCGACGGGTAACGCGGCGCCCGGCTTGCGAAAACGCGTGAAAATAGTCGCCCGCGAACCGTTCGTTCGACGCGACGCAAGCGAAAAACGCCGCCGGGTCGAACGGGCGGTCGCCGCTTTCTTCGCGCATTGCCCAACCGAAGAGCGACTTGGCGTAAGCCGCGTGATTTTGGGAGTCGCCGCGAGCGGTCAAGTCGAGGAGAATCCCGCGTCGGCGTTCCGGCGCGTCGAGCCCGGCGTTAAGAAATTGGAGTCCGAACTGCGTTTTTCCGGCGCCGGAGCTTCCGACGAGCGCGGTCGTCGTTCCGGGAATTAAGCCGCCGCCAAGATGTTCGTCGAGACCGGGAACGCCGGTCGAGAG
>JAFTUJ010000263.1 GCA_017466305.1 Thermoguttaceae bacterium | reverse complement strand
GCCGAAACGAAACCCGCCGAAGAAGCTCCGAAAGCCGAACAAAACGCCGAAACGAAACCCGCCGAAGAAGCTCCGAAAGCCGAACAAAACGCCGAAGCGAAAACCGCCGAAGAAGCTCCGAAAGCCGAACAAAACGCCGAAGCGAAAACCGCCGAAGAAGCTCCGAAAGCCGAATAATCGCGACGCGTTTTCGAACGTTTCGCTTCTTTAACGCCAAACGGCGTTCCGACTCTTCGCCGGAACGCCGTTTTTTAACGTTCGTTTTTCTCGCTCGTTTTTAGCGTTAACGCTCCTTTTCTTAATTAAACGTCAATTTTTATTAAACGCAACTTTAATGAAACGCCAATTTTAATCAAACGACCGCCTTAATGGAACGCCAACCGTTTTAGCGTCGAGAGTCGTTTTTATCGCCGCCGCCCCATTTAACGCAAAAACATTTTTGCGCCAATTCCGATTTAACAAGTCGCGAACCAAACGCTTTCGCCGACGGCCAACGCCAAAATCGCCGAAAAAACAAGAAGTCCGAAAACGTTGCGCCCGGTTTTGCGTCGAACCGCCGCCGCGACGCCCGACAAAAGCAGAACGCCGAGAAACGCGCCCCAATAACCGACGCAGAATCCCCAAAGCGCCCCGAGCGCCGCCGTTTCCGCCCGCTCCAAACGCGGAACCGCTCGCCAAAGGAGAAGCGTCGCCGCGACGCCGGACCCGACGCTCGCCGCAAAAACGCCGCAACGCCCGAGCAAAGCGCCGCCGTCGCTTAACGCCAAAATCGTCAAAAGTCCGACGACCGGAACCGCCGTCGCAACCCCAACCAACGACTTCGGAACGGCGCCCTTGTCCCATTCGACGAAGCCGAGAATTAACGCCGCATAAGCCGCGAACGCCCAAACAAACGACAACGCGACCGCTTTTTGCGCCGTCGCCCAATACGCGTCGAAAGTTAACGTCGTTTTTTGCGTCGGATCGGCTTCAAAGGCGGCGACCGCGGCGTCCCAAGCGGCGGAATATTCGGCAAACTCGCCCCAACTTAACGTCTGCGACGCGAACCCGATCCAATCTCCGACCAAAATCGACGCGCCAAAAAGAGCGGCGACCGCGCAACAAAGGAACTCGACGAACGGATAACGAACGCTAATCGGCGCTTTGCAGTCGCGGCAACGTCCGCGGAGCCAAAGCCAAGCGAGAATCGGAACGTTGTCGAACGGTCGCACCCGCGCGCCGCACTTCGGACAATGCGACGGCGGCGAAATCAAACTCATTCCCTCCGGAACGCGCCAAATCACAACGTTAAAGAAACTCCCAAACGCCGCGCCCAAGATCGCGATCCAAGCGACTAAAATCGCTAAAAAAACCGCCGTCATCGCCGCTTTCGCCCCTTTCCTTCGTTCGCCGAAACCGGCGCAAAATCGGCGCGACCGTCAAAATCGTTTAACGCGGTTCGCCGCGCCGTCGAACCGAAGAAAACGCCGCGACGTTTTCGCTTCCGTTTTCACACCCGTTTCCGCTAAACCGATTTCGCCGCCGTTTTATCGGGAATCGCCGAAAACTCAAAGAGCGTCGGCCAACATTTCCCGGTTATAAAGAGCCGCTTTTTCGCGCCGTCGAACGCGATTCCATTCAGGACGTAATCCCAACTTCCTCGCAACGAATTCGGAACGATTTGCGAAAAATCAATCGCCTGCAAAACGCGTCCGCTCGCCGGATCGATTCGAACAATCTTATTTGTTTGATAAACGTTCGCCCAAAGTTCGCCGTTAACAAACTCCAACTCGTTCAAATTAACCAACTTTCGTTTTTTCCCGTTCGCGTCGAGATAAAAAACGTCGAACGCGCGGCGACGCTCAAACGTCTTCGCGTCAAGAACCCGAATTTTCGACGTTCCGTCGCTCATCGCCAACGTTTGCGTCTCGGCGTCAAACGCAAGTCCCCAACCTTCGCCGTAATATCGGAACTCGGCGAGTATT
This sequence comes from Thermoguttaceae bacterium, assembly GCA_017466305.1. Classification (GTDB taxonomy): domain Bacteria; phylum Planctomycetota; class Planctomycetia; order Pirellulales; family Thermoguttaceae; genus RUG369. Next base: position 1,953 of record JAFTUJ010000263.1, on the reverse strand, counting down.
TCGAACGTTTTTTTGTCGAAAACGAAACAAACGCGCTCTTTCCAAGTTAACGCGAAAATTCGGTCGTCGACGACGGCGATTCCCTCGGCGAAATAACGCTTCGAAAATCGATATTCTTGCAAAATGTCCCCCGATTCGTGGTCGATTTTGCGCAAACTCGATTTTCCGTACTGTCCGCCGCTCTCGTACAAAATTTCGCGTCCCGTTTCGGAATCGACTTCGAAAACCAGCCCCTGCGTGTACGAGTCGGTCGAACGCGCGCGCCGTTTCGTCAAACGCAAATCAAACCGCGCCGGAAATTCGCGCTCCGTCGCCGCGTCCGGTTCCGCGACCGGTTCCGGTTCCGCCTTCGCCGTCTCTTTTTTTCCCGCCTGCGTCTCTCGGACGGACGCCGCGAACGCTCGCGCGTCCGATAAAATCCCCCCGACGTTCGCAAACGCCGCGACGCCGACGCCCGCGACGCAACGTTTCAAGATTTCTCGCCGAGTCGCCCCGGCGTCGCCGTTCGTTCCGTTCCGCACCTTTCCGCTCCTTCGTATTCTCCTCGTCGCCGCCAACCGTCCGACAGCCGCCCAAACGCCGCCCAAACGCCGCGCCAACCGTTCAAACGTCCGCGCCGCTATTTCGCCAGCGCCGCCCGCAAAAACCGCCCCGTTTCGTTATTTTCCAACGCGGCGATCTCTTCCGGCGTTCCGGTCGCGACGATTTCGCCGCCGTCGACGCCGCCTTCCGGGCCCATATCGATAATCCAGTCGGCCGCTTTCATTACGTCGAGACAGTGTTCGACGACGATAACCGTGGTCCCGGCGTCGACCAAACGCTGCAACACTTCGAGCAATTTTTCGACGTCCTGAGAGTGCAGCCCGCACGTCGGCTCGTCCAAGACGTACAACGTATTCCCCGTTTCGACGCGCGCCAACTCGGTCGCCAACTTCACCCGCTGCGCTTCTCCCCCCGAAAGAGTGGTCGAAGATTGCCCCAGCCGCAAATACCCCAATCCAACCTGTTGAAAACTCTCCAGCTGCCGGACGATCGTCGGGTAATTGGCGAAAAATTCGCGCGCTTCGTCGACCGACATATCCAACACGTCGGCGATCGACTTTTCCTTATATCGCGCTTCCAACGTTTGCCGATTGAAACGCTTCCCTTCGCAAACCGGACAAACGGCGCGCATATCGGGCAAGAAATGCATTTCGATCTTTTGAATCCCTTGCCCTTGGCACTCCTCGCAACGCCCGCCCGCGACGTTAAAGCTGAAACGCCCCGCTTTGTACCCGCGCCGTTTCGCGTCTCGGGAATTAGCGAAAACTTTGCGGATTTCGTCGAAAATACCGGCGTACGTCGCGGGATTGCTTCGCGGCGTTCGCCCGATCGGCGACTGGTCGATTTGAATCAGCTTGTCGATTCGACTCGCCCCGCGCAAACTCTTAAATTGCGTCGAACGCGCGCCGGTTCCGTTCAACCGCCGACGCAGCGCCGGAACAAGCGTTTCGTTAAGAAGCGAACTTTTCCCGGAACCGCTGACGCCGGTAACGCAAGTAAAAACGCCCAACGGGAACGTCGCCGTTACATTTTTCAAGTTATTCATCGTCGCACCTTCGAGAACGATCGAACGGGTTTTGACGATTTTGCGGCGTTTTTCCGGAACGGGAATCTTCGCTTTCCCGCTCAGATAACGCCCCGTCGCGGAAACGGCCTCGGCGGCGACTTGCGCGGGCGTTCCTTGCGCAAAAATTTCGCCGCCGAACTCGCCGGCGCCGGGCCCGACGTCGATCAACCAGTCGGCGCGCTCCATAATCGCCTCGTCGTGTTCGACGACAAGAACGGTGTTCCCTCGGTCGCAAAGCGCTCGCAACGCTTCAATTAGTTTTTCGTTGTCGCGCGGATGCAACCCGGTCGACGGCTCGTCCAAAATATCACAAACGCCCGCCAACCCGGCGCCAAGCCCGGTCG
>JAFTUJ010000262.1 GCA_017466305.1 Thermoguttaceae bacterium | reverse complement strand
GCGGCGGACGAGACGGCGGAGTCGGTCGGAGCGGAAGCGGCGGACGAGACGGCGGAGTCGGTCGGAGCGGAAGCGGCGGACGAGACGGCGGAGTCGAGCGACGCGGTCGCGGTTCCCGGCGTCGCGTCGACGGCGCCCGTCGAGGACGATTGGACGGGAAATTTTGCGGCGGGAACGCTTAAAACGTTGGAAATTAACGGGTTGACGTATCGCTTCCGATACTGCCCGCCGGGCGAGTTCTTGATGGGGAACCCGAAATTCGAAGCGGAGCCTTGGGAAAACGAGACGCAACATCGCGCGATTTTGACGCAAGGCTTTTGGCTCCTCGAAACCGAATTGACGCAAGCGATGTGGGAGTCGGCGACCGGCGATAATCCGATGAAAATACATAACGACGCGCTGCAGGGCCCGAATAAACCGGCGGCCGAGAGCGATTGGTTCGACTGTCTCGACTTTGTCGAACGTTTGAACGCCGCCGGTTGCGCGCCGAAGGGCTTGGTCTTCCGGTTGCCGACGGAAACGGAGTGGGAATACGCCTGTCGCGCCGGAACGCCCGAAGCCGCCGACGGCGAAAATTGGGAGGCGACGAGCTGGTACGAAGGGAACGCGAGCGACGGTTGCCGCGACGTCGCCCAAAAGGAACCGAACGCTTGGGGCCTGTTCGACATGCGCGGCAACGTTTGCGAGTGGTGTTGGGACGCTTTCGAGGAATACGGGCCCGAGCCGAAAACGAATTCGACGGGGCCGGAGGACGGCCTGTTCCGCGTGATGCGCGGCGGATCTTGGAGCGACGAACCCAAATGGCTCGCTTCGTGGTCGCGCAATTACGTCCAAAAGACGTGTAAGAACCGTTATATCGGCTTGCGTCTTGTCGTTGGGCGCAAGATCGCGGCGATGGAGGCGCCGCAACCGCGTCCGGAGCAGGAGGCGGAGTAGCGCGGCGACGTTTGCGGCGTTTGCGACGGTTGCGACGGTTGCGACGGTTGCGTCTGAAAAAAAAAAAGAAAATTGCGGCGAGCGTCGAAAATTTGTTTGACGCGGCGTCGCCGTCGCGGTAAAATGAAAAGCGACGCGACCGGCGACCGCGTCGGCGCGTCGATTTTTTTGCGCTCTATAGTAATAAGGACAAAAGAGGAGAAGCCGCGATGGTCGATTACGTTGGGATTAATCGTTACGAAGAAGGAAATCAAATCGGCGTCGTCTTTAACGTAACGGACGACAAGCCGTTCGCCGTCGGCGAAAAGATGACGGAGATCGACGAAAACGCCTACATGAACGGGTACAATTGGGAGGCGTTTTTCAATTTTTACCTTGCCGAAACCGCGCCGGAGCTTCTCGACGGTATCGAAACCGACCCGGAAGCCGAGACGTACGCGGCGTATTACGAACTGAACGAAGAAAACGAAAAGAAAGTCGAACGCTTCGTCAAGCTGATCGAGTCGTTAATCGAAGAGGAAACGGAACTCCTGCGAATCGTCCGCGAACGCGGCGCCGAGATCGAGTGGGACTGAGCGTCGGCGCCGAGCGGGAGCGAAAGTCGCGCGAACGGCGCTAGGAGCGTTGAAAACGTCGGGACGGGAAACCGTTTCGGCGTTTTTTTTTGATTTTTCCTTTTTTTATAGGCGTTTTGGCGTTTTTTTCCCCGAATTTGGAGGAAACGCGACTCTTAGGAAACGCCGGGCGCCGATTAAAAAAATGAACGACGCGCCCGTGTTTTTGAAATTAGGCGCTGAAATAGCAGAGTTTGATTATCGATAGAATATAGAGTGAACCGATGGAAAGAAAAAACGAGCCGACTCGAAGGCCGTTGTCGTTCGTGAAAACCGCCGTCGCGCCGCCGCCGTCGCGCGAGGAGCGAACGCCGCTTTCGTTCGTGAAGACCGCCGTCGCGTCGCCGCCGTCGCGCGAGGAGCGAACGCCGCTTTCGTTCGTGAAGACCGCCGTCGCGTCGCCGTCGCCGATTTCGCAACCGTCGCCGACGCCGGAACCGTCGCCGATTTCGCAGCCGTCACCGATTTCGCAACCGTCGCCGGTTCCGGGGGCGATTTTGCCCGATTCCGACGTCGCGAACGCGTTGAGAACGTCGTTGGTCGCGGCGGCGTTTGGCGTTAACTCGCCGACGGCGCAAGCGTCCTTCGCGGGCGTCGGCGCAACGTTCGACGTCGCGGCGCTTCGCGACGGCAAGGCGCCCGAAACGCTTGATTTAACCGTTGTCGACGCGGCGCTTATGGACGCGACGCGAGCCTTGGAAACGCTGGCGTCGCGACTCGAACCGAATTTCAACCCGCGCGCCGACGCCGCGTTGCGCGAAGTTTGGACGCGGCTCGACGCGGCGGTCGGCGCGACGAACGACGCGCTGCGCGAGACGTTTTTAACGCAAGCGCTAAACGCTTTAAATTCGACGATTTCGCGACTTAAAGGCGGACGGCTCTTGACGGCGCTCTTGGCGAAAGCGGCGGTCGAATGCCGATTCGGGCGCTTGGCGGCCGCGCTGTCGACGTTGAACGACGTCGCGGCGACGCGTTGCCCGTTGGCGCAAGCGACGCAAGATAAAGCGTTTTACTGGAATCGGTTGCGCATTGCGATGGAAGCGCGCGACGTCTTGGCGGCGTTGACCGGGCGCCCTCTTTGGGCCGACGTTTGGCGCGAGCGGGCGGAGTTTTTCAAAGGCTGGGCGTCGTCGCCGACGCCGACGGCGGAGCGCGACGAAGCGTTCGAGATTTGGCGCGCGACGGAGCTTTTGACGACCGACTTGGGCGCGGCGGAGGAAGCGTTGCGACGCGCCGCGTTCGGAAAGACGCAATCGCTAAACGTCGAAGCCGCCGCGCTTTACGAGAAGACGTTCGGCGAAAAACCGTCGAAGCCGCCGAAGCCGAAGAAGCGGAAAAAAGCCCCAACGCCGACGAACCCCCAAACGACGAAGAGTCGAGCTCGACGTTGGCTGAAGTTGACGGCGTTCGCGTTCGCGGTCGCGTTGGCGTTCGTCGCGTTCTATCTTTGGGCGTCGTCGCGCCCGACGTACAAGGCGGCGGTGAACGGCGTTTGGGCCGCGAAGCAGGTGGCGGGGACGCGCAAGACGTTGTGGGGCGACGGCGTGGAATACGCGTTCCGTTACTGCCCGGCGGGAACGTTTATGATGGGGAGCCCGACGAGCGAAAGCGGGCGTGACGACGATGAAACGCAACGCGAGGTAAAGTTAACTCGCGGTTTCTGGATGTTGGAAACCGAGGTAACGCAAGAGATGTGGAAGTCGGTAATGGGAAGCAACCCGAGCAAGTTTGATTCGAACTCCCTCTACCCCGTTGAAAAGGTTAGTTGGGCTGACGCGCAAGATTTTATCGCGAAGCTGAACGCGCTTGGCGTCGCTCCGGAGGGTTTCGCGTTCCGTCTTCCAACGGAGGCGGAGTGGGAGTACGCCTGTCGCGCGGGAACGACGACTCCGTATTTCTGGGGTTCGAGGTTGAACGGGGATAAAGCGAACTGCGACGGGAGGTATCCTTACGGAACGTCGACGACAGGCGAGTATTTAGACCGGACGACCGCGGTCGGTAGTTACGATGCGAACGCTTGGGGTTTGTACGACATGCACGGGAACGTTTGGGAATGGTGCGCGGATTGGTACGGCGCTTACGGTTCAGGTTCGCAAACGGATCCGACGGGGCCGAAGTCGGGCTCGCTCCGCGTGTTGCGCGGCGGCAGTTGGTACCTCGACGCCGAGTACAGCCGGTCGGCCTGCCGGGGCTACTGCGGCCCGACGTACCGGTTCAATTACAACGGCTTCCGTCTCGTTTTAGGTCGCGAACTCTAGCAAACTTAGGACGCTCCGCGTCTCACGGTAGAGCGTTTACGCTCGCGCCTGGGCTAAGCGAGTGCCTCAAGCGCCGCAGCCCTGGCCGAGCGTACTCGCG
>JAFTUJ010000261.1 GCA_017466305.1 Thermoguttaceae bacterium | reverse complement strand
TCGCCCGGTTTCGCCCGAAGTTCTTGCGCCGTCGAGTCGGTCGGAGCGCGGCGCGTTTGCGGATCCATCGACGCTTCCTCCCAAATCGACGCGGGACGGAGGAAGTCGCCGCCGTTCGGGAAGCGGGCTCGGGTCGCGCGGCGTTCCGAAACGAAAAGTTGCTCGAAATAAATCGGTTCGCCGTCGATTTTCGGGAGTTCGGCGCGCCAAACTTCGCCGTTTGCGTTCGGAAACGCGCTCTTTTCGGCGTCGGTCGCGACGCGCCAACCGCCGATTTCGCGCCCGCCGAAAACGGTCGTCTTCCCGGGAACGCCGACAAAACGCGTTTTCGAGTCGCGGACGTCCAGCTCGAACGGGACGGTTCGCGAAAACTCGCCTTCGCCGAGCCGAACTCGATAAACGCCGTCCCTTCCCGCTTCTCCGGCTTCCGCTCGAGCGGCTCGAACCGCGTCGCGGGCCCGTTCCAACGTCGCGAACGGCGCGTTTTCCGTTCCGGCGGCGCCGTCGTTCCCGTTCGGCGAAACGAAAAACTCGCCGACGACCGCCTCTTTAGCCGTTTCGTTCCCGAAAAGCGACGCGCTTTCGGTCGCCGCCGCCCCCAAAACCGTTCCGATAAACGCCGCGTTCAACAATAATCGTCGCCAATTCCGCATCGCGTTCCCTTTCTTGTCGATAAAATTACTTAAAAACGCTTAAATTCGATAAAATCGCCCCCAAGCGGACGGTCGCCCTTTTTCCAATCGCGCGACCGTCGTTAAAAATCAAAATCGGCGCCAATTTCTGCAACAAACTAACGCCTGCAAAACATTTTTCAAAACAACTCGCGCTAAGACGCGCCGATCGTTTCGCCTGTTCGAACGAAGACGCGCCGAGAATTTCGCTTGCCGAACGAAGACGCGCCGAGAATTTCGCTTGCCGAACGAAGACGCGCCGACGATTTCGCTTGCCGAACGAAGACGCGCCGACGATTTCGCTTGCCGAACGAAGACGCGCCGAGAATTTCGCTTGCCGAACGAAGACGCGCCGACAATTTCGCCGAAATCGCCGACTTTTTCAACGCCGAACGCGCCCCGTCGACGACGCTCGTTCGGCGTTAAACGATTTTCCGATTTTACGTCCCGTTCGACCGCGACCGTTCGGCTCGAATCAGTCCCATTCTTGCGCTTCGAAGAGGCGTTGGACGTACTTCGAGAGAATATCCGTTTCGATATTCACTTTGTCGCCGATTTTGCGCGAACCGAGCGTCGTTTCGGCCAAAGTGAACGGAATCAGCGCGACGCTAAAGAGTTCCGGCTCGCAACGAACGAGCGTCAGACTGACGCCGTCGACCGCGACCGAACCTTTCGACGCCATATTCTTCGCCAAATCTTTCGGAATGCGGAAATAATAGTCCGCGCACTCGCCGTTATGATCGTCAATCTTAACCAACTCGGCCAACCCGTCGATATGCCCGCTGACGAAGTGCCCGCCGAGCCGCGCGTTCGACGCCAACGCTCGCTCCAAATTGACCGGCGAACCTTCGACCAAATCGCCGAGATTCGTTCGCGAAAGGGTCTCCGGAACCGCTTGGAAGGAAAGCGTCGTCTCCGTTTTCGCGACGACCGTCAAGCAGCAACCGTTCACCGCGACGCTGTCCGAAACCTCGACGCCGCCCGCAATTTTCGGCGCTTCGATTTCAAGAGTGCAAATCGCCCCCTCGACGACGATGCGCGCGACCTTCCCCAACGTTTCGACAAGCCCAGTAAACATTTTCAACTCCTCGGCGCCCCAATCGCGCCTTTATTCTCTCTCGACATTGAACTCAAATCGCCTATTTTAACATTTAACGTTCCAACGACCGCCCTAAAACGGCGATATCGACCGCGAACGGCGCCCGCAAACCTCAAACGCCCGACGCAAACGCGAACGGCGGTCGAGAAAACCACACGCTCGACGCAAACGCGAACGGCGGTCGAGAAAACCAAACGCCCGACGCAAACGCGAACGGCGGTCGAGAAAACCAAACGCTCGACGCGCGCCCTTGAAACGCCGCGACCGCGCCGACGACCGGCGGGCCAAGCGTTAGAATCGTTAAAAAACTAAAACTCGTTCGTTCGACGATTTTCGCTCCATTATCAACCGCTAAAATTCTTCCAAAATCGTCTTGTTTCTAATCCTCGACGCGTTCGCGCCGCGCTTCGAAACGACGACGCCCTACTGCGAAGCGTTTTTCGCCCCTATATTATAACACAAACGCCGCGTTTTTGAAAGAGTCAAAACAATATTTGTCTTTTTTTGGTTAACGCTCATTTTTCTAGCTTGACAAAATCAACAGTTTGGGGATAATTACAAGCGTTTTATCAAAAGTTGAATTTTTTCAAAGAACAAACGCAAAAACCGTTCTTCCGAAAATATTCGAAAATTTACCGGTAAGTTTGCGTTTCCCCTCGGTCGACGATAAACGTTGAGTAAGCGATTAATTTTTTTGCGGCGCTAATTTACGTTTCAGCAATCAAGCCGCAAAACAAATTAATTGACCGCGTATTTTTGAAAAAATTTTCCGTCCCCCTCCCCTCCGCATCCCCCCTTTCCCGTTTTCCCTGTTTCGGCGTTTTACTTTTATTTGATCGTTCCCCCGTATCGTTCCCCCGTTTTTCCGAAAGAAAGGAGGCCTTTTATGCGTTCTCATCCGACTCGCGGCGTCGACGCGCGCCTCCTGACGGCCTCCAAATCGGGCGCATTAAAGAAAGTTTGCCATCTCGTTCAACGCGGCGCGAATATCAAAACGCGCAGTCCGAAGAACGAAACGCCGTTGCATTGCGCCGCGCGAAGCGGATATCTTGCGCTCGTTAGCTATTTTATCGATTTGGGAGCGGATATCAACGCGCGAACGCTCAAGGGCGCGTCGGTTTTACGGTTCGCGACGCAATCGAGAAATCGGAAGCTCGTCCGTTGGCTTTTCGAAGAGAAAAAAGCGCGATTCGCGGACGCCGACGACCTTAACGCCGCCTTTTTTGGCGCGCTTGCCAAAGACGATTATCGAATGGCTCGCCTTTTGGTTCAATACGGCGCCGACGTTCGGTCGCGGGGTTGGCGTTTGCAATCGCCGCTTCACGTCGCGGCGCGTCGGGGCGTTCTTCGCGCCGTCGTTTGGCTCGTCGAAGAACAAAATCTCGAACTCGACGTTAAAGACGAACTTGGGCAGACGCCGCTCGACCTCGCCTCGACGGCCGAAGTGCGCCAATATTTGCAAAACCGCCTTCGCCTCCTCGAAGAAAAAGACGAACAATAACAACGCGGCGCCGAAAGCGCGACGACGAGAAACGCGGCGACAAAAGCGAAGTCGGAAGCGCCGTTTCGTTAAACGAAGGCGCTTCCGCTATTTCAGCGCAAAAAAAATTTTTTAAAACGTTATTTCCAATCAACGCGCCGTCGTTGATTTTTGTTCGTCGCAATACGTTCGCAACCAAGCGGCGAAGGCGAAATGATCGTCGCAATAAACGTCCGCAATTTGCCTAATCGTTTCCTTTCGCCTATCTTCGGTCGGATCGTAAATAGCGACGACGAAGTATCCGGCTCTTTTCGCCGTTTCGACGGCGTGCAACGCGTCTTCGACGACGATTGTTTCGTCGAGCGGCGCCCCTAAAAACTCGCGAGCGACGTCGAAAACCTTCGCCGACTCCGCTTTCCCGACGCGGATTCCCGGATCCTTGCAAGAAAAAATCGCGCCGAAAAAATCGAGCGCGTCGTTGCGCCGGAGTCCCGCCGTCGCCAACTCCGCCGACGTCGCGGTCGCGATCGCCGCTCCGACGCCCCGTTCCTTCAAAAGTTGAAGCGTTTCGCGCGCGCCCGGTTTCAGCTTGGCTTCCTCGTCGTAAAGCGTTATAAGACGCGACTTCATCGTTTCGACGATCTCCGCCAACTCGATTTTTAGTCCGTATTCGGTTCGGAAAAATTCCGCGCTCTGTCGGAGACTCATCGTCGAAAGTCGTTCGGTCAACTCCGGCCCCGCCTCGACGCCTTGAAGGCGCAAATATTCGAGTCCAAGCGCGTTCCACTGCGTCATTGTATCGAGAAGCGTCCCGTCGAGATCAAAAACGACCCCGCTTAATCGTTTCAACCTTTTTAATCCGTTTTCTTGCATTTTCTTCTTTTAGCGCGCCGCGCCTTTTTCGTTATTTCACCCAACCCATCTTTTCATCAAAGACAACGCCAATTTTCCAAGCAGCCCAAACCACCAAAATCGCTCAAACAATTCAAAAAAACAAAACCGCAAAGTCGACG
>JAFTUJ010000260.1 GCA_017466305.1 Thermoguttaceae bacterium | reverse complement strand
GCGACTTGCTTTCCGAAATTTTGGACGGCGCGCCGACGCCGACGTCGACGGGCGACGTTCCGGTTCCCGCGCCGCTCCGTCGCAACCGGGCGCCGCGCCGCTCCCATCGCAACCGGGCGCCGCGCCGTTTCCGCCGCAATCGGTCGCGCTCCCTCAAAAGCCGGCTTCCCAAGGAAAGTTCGGCGCGAGCGTCGTTTTGTTCGCGTTGAGCGCCGTCTTTCTCGCGGTCGCGTTCTTTTCCGCGATCGTCGGGGTCGCGCTGTCGATAAAAGCGGAAAACGCCGCGAACGCCGCAAAATACGCGTCGAGCGCGACGTCCAACGCGGCGCCGAACGACGCGCGACTCAACGAATTTGAGCGCAAAAGAAAGAACCGCGCGGAGTATTTAGAAAAATACGACCTTGAAGAAACCGAATACGGAACGATGCGCGGTACGGAAGTAGAGTTGTTGGCTTACGAGGCCGCGACGGATTGGCAAAAGGCGGCGCTTGAAGACGCGCGACGACGTCCGAGCGCGTCGACGGAAGCGTATATGGCCGCGTTGGATCGTTTGAATTTCGACCGACACGCGTTTGTCGGCGGCGACGCGTACAACTACGAAGTCAACGCGTCGCTTTTCACCGGGCTTGCGGCGCTTGGCGTCGGAACGGACGTCCGCGACGTCGGAACGGACGTTCGCGACGTGCGGTCGGAAGTCCGTTCCGCGTCGGCGGTTATCGCGGCGGGAACGGGCTTTGTTTGCGCCGCGCTCTTTGCGTCGACGTCGGCGCTTCTTTTTGGTTTGGGGCTTTTGGCGCGGCGGTCGTAAGGCGTCCGAGGGGGAGTTGTTAAGATTAAAGTCGCGCCGCGAAACGCGTCGGCGCGACGTTAAACGTTCGACGGATCGTTCGCCAAACGGTCGGACGCGTTCGGGTTCCGTTCTTACCGCGGGGCTCGAACGCGTTTTTTTTGGGGGGGAGGAAACTTTTTTTCGAGGATAGTTTTTGAGTTTTTTAGGATACTTTGGGGCTTTTTAGGATACTTTTTGGGCTTTTTAGCGGAACTTGCCGTCGACGTTTCTTGACTTGCGCCGCGCGACGCGGTATATTAGACGAATCGAATCTTAACTTGACGAAGCGCGTCGTCCGACGGCTTTTTAGAGCGTCGCGGCGTTCGCAAACGTTAACGCGTTAACTTGGTTAAAGAAAGAAGGTTGCGATGAGTCGCAAGAACAGGGAAAATACGTTGAAAAGGTTGAGTTGGACGCTCTTCGGCGGCGCGGCGTTTGCGCTGGCGGCGTTCGGCGGAAACGCTTGGGCGCAAGAAAGTCAAAACGCGCAAGATGCGCAAGACGGACAAAGCGCGCAAGCGGCGGCGCTCGCGGAAGCGGAAAAAGACGTCGAGCGTTGGAACCTCGGTTCGGCGGCGGTCGACGCGGACGTTGAAACGCTCCGCCGTTGGTTCGCGGAAGCGCCGTCGATCTTGCCGGGCGCGAAAATTCCGCTCAAAGGTCAACCGCTTTGGCACACGAACGGCGAACTTTCGGACGAAATCATTCGCGAAATTTTTGAAGTCGGGAAAGAAAACGGCTTCGGCGGAATCACGTTCCTCCCGGTAACGAAAACGACGCCTAAGTATCTTAGCGACGAATACTTTACGCAGTTCGGCAAGTCGCTCGATCTCGCCGAAAAACTCGATATGAAAATCGTCTTTTACGACGACCTCGACTTCCCGAGCGGCAGCGCCGGTTGGCGGCTCAAGGACGCGTTCCCGGATTCGACGATCAAACGCCTCGATAAAGTCGAATGGAGCGTGAAGGGCCCGGCGGACTTTTCGGAAAAATCGCCGATTCCGCTCGGCGACAAGGTTCTTTTCGGGAAACCGGAGGGCGTTCTGCAAGCGGCGGTCGCGATGAACGTCGAAACGTTCGAGCGCGTCGACATTCGCTCCGCCGTCGCGGCCGACGGAACGGTCTCCTGGAAGGTTCCGGAAGGCGAATGGAAAATTTTCCTCTTCCTTTGCGTCGCCGACCCGAAAGGAATCGTCGACTACATGTCGCCGAAAGCGGTCGAAAACTTCTTCACGCTCACTTACGACTGTTTTTACGAAAAGTTTAAGGACGACTTCGGCTCGACGATCACGTCGATTTTCTTCGACGACATTACGAACACGCAAACGCAAGGTTCGCGCAACTGGGCGCTCGAGTTCAACGCCAAACACCGCGAACTTTGGGGCGTCGACCCGTCGCTCGACTATCCGGCGCTCTTTTACCCGATCGGGCCCGACACGCCGTCGGCGCGCTACCGACTTTGGACGACGCGCAACCGTCTTTTCGCCGACGGTTACCCGGGCCTCGTCAACAAATGGCGCCGCGACCGCAACCTCGACATGATCTCGACCGGTCACCCGCAAGGCCCGTACGTTATTCAACCGATCGACATGTGCGGCGACGCGATGGCGACGCAACGCAACTCGGACGCCGTCCTGTTCGACTCGATTCACTACTACGGGCACGGTCGCGACGGCTTCAAAATCCCGACGTCGGCGGCGTACAACTACGACTTCCCGCTTTGCTTCGTCGAGATTTACGGCAACTACCGAAACAACACGTTCGGCCCGGACATGATGATGCGCTCGGCGATGGAAATTTTCGCGCGCGGCGGAAACGTCATGCTGCCGCACGGGACTTGGACCGACCCGGCGACCGTTTACATTCCGCCGGAAATCTCTTGGCGCAACCCGAAACTGCAAGGCGGTTTCTTGCCGAAATACGGCGACTTCGTTTCGCGCAACAGTCTCCTGCTCCAAGGCGGGCGGCACGTCGCCGACTTTGGCGTCCTTTACCCGGTCGACAACTTGAAGGCGTTCTTCCACTTCCAACACGCGTTCATTAAGGGCGACTATCCTTACGGCGTTTTGCTTCCGCGCGAAACGGACTACCTCGCCGTCGGTTCGGAGTTGACGTCGAAGATTTGGCGCGACTTCACGTTCCTTCACCCGCAAATCGTCGACGAGAAATGCTCGGTCGAAAAAGCGGCGACCGAAGACGCTAAGTCCGCGCCGGGCCCGGTCTTCCGTCTGAACAACCAAGCGAACTGGGAAGAGTATCGCGCGGTCGTTTTGACCGGCGCCGACGTCGTTTCTTGGGCGAACCTCAAGAAGATTTTGGCGTTTTACGAAGCGGGCGGGGCGGTTCTCGCGACGACGCGTCTTCCGTCGCAAGCGGCGGAGGGACGCGAGTTCGACGACGAAGTTTGCGCCGCCGTCGAGAAGATGTTCGGCGTCGACCCGCGAACGCAGGCGCCGCGCGACGCGATTCTCACAGGCCAAGAAGACATTTGCCTCGCCGAGAACTTCCGTCAAGCGCGCGAAATCAACAAAGCGGGCGAATGGGTCGCGCCGGTCGCCGACCCGGAAAAATTGGTCGTTTACGAAGAGACCGTTTTCGGCGAACGTTCGGCGTTCGTTCCGCGTCCGACGACGGAGAACCTGCAAAAGGCGGCGGACTATCTCGTTCCGGTTTCGGACGTTCGAATCGTCGCGGCGCCGGGGACGACCCTTCCGACGTTGAAAGTCGTTCCGCGTTGGGACTATCCGATCGACGGGATGCTGCAATACCTGCACAAGGTCAAGAACGGACTCGACGTTTATTACTTCGCGAACTCGTCGAACTCGGCGGCGTCGTTCGACGCGACGCTCCGCGGCGAATTCGAGACGCTCGAACGTTGGAACCCGACGACCGGCGAAACGACGCCGCTCGCCGCGTCGGAACTGAAATTCGACGAAACGACCGGAACGACGACGTTGCGCGTCGACCTGAAGTCGATCGAGTGTATTTTCTTCGTCGGTAAAAAACGCTAAGGGCCGCTTGTAACGGAGCCTTAGTAAGCCGCGTCGGACGTTCGACGCGGCTTTTTTTCTTAAGTCGGTAAAAATTTTTCTTTTTTTTGTCGCTTTGCGGCGTCTTTCGCGCTTAATTATAATAAAGCGCGCTTTTGCAGCGAACGTCAAACGTCAAGCCGCGTCGGCGTTTTCTTGCGCTTGCTCTTGAACTTGCGTTTCGAAACGCGGGAGCAGAAGCGCCGCGACGACCGTCAAAACGGCGAGAACGAGCGCCGAAACGCTCCAAAACGCCGCCCAACCGTCGGTCGTTTGCGCGACCAAACGGGCGCATTGCGGCGCGACGATCGAGGGCGCGGCCATCGCCGCCGCGGCGACCGCCGACATGCCGCGCGCCGTCGTTCGAGCGTTCGCGCCCTTAAGAAGGGAAGCGGCGCAAAGCGTTGGAACCAAAGAGGTTAAAAGCGCGTAACTGGCGCCGTGTCCGCAGGACGTCGCGAGAAGAAGCCCCTCGTTTCCGGTTTCGCCGGCGACGCGGTACAGCCCGTAGCGAGCCGCCGTCAAAGCGACGCCGACGACGAAAAGTCGGCGCGTCCAACTCGGCTTTTTCGCAAGGAGCGCGCCGAGTAAGATTACCGTAACGAATTCCGAGCCTTGGTGCGCGGCGCCCAACACGTTCGCCGCCGCGTCAAAGCCGCTTTGAACGAACGGAGTGAAAACGCTAAAGAAATACGACGTGTTGACGCAGTTAACGAGGAAACAAACGACGAGAAACGCCGCGAACGCTCGAACGTTCAAGGCGCGAGCGTCGGACGTCGACGCGTTTGGCGACGCGTTTGGCGACGCGTTCGAGAGCGCGTTTGGCGAATTGTCGTCGGCGGGCGACGCGGCGTTTTTTTCGCTTTCCGGCGCGGCGGAGAAAGCGAAACCGAGAAGACTCAAAACGCAAGCGCCGCCTGCGGAGACGAGGAAACACGAGGGCGAAATTGGCGACGACGCTTGCGCGGCAATCCAACACGCGCAGCCGAAGGCGTAAACAAAGCCCGTTTCGTTGGCGGCGCAAGTCTTGACAATGCGCGCGTTAATTAACGAAATCGCGGTCATGATCGACGTTCCGACGACCAACAACGCCGCGTAAAGCGGAAGCGCCGTCGCTTCGACGTTCGACGCCGAACGATAGGCGCCGAGCAAACCGAGCGCGCCGGCAAGGCCGACAAAACCGAGCGCGCGTCGAGCGGCGCAAAAACGAACGACGAGCGGCGCCGCCGTCGCGCCGATTCCCCAGCAGGAAAGCGCGGTCGTCGCGATCGCGGTCTCGAAAAGACCGGCCAAGTGAATCATAAATCCGCCCCAACACGCCATTAAGGCGCCCCATAAAACGGCGGCGACGAGAACGTTTTGACGTAATTTCATCGAAAAACTCCTAAAAGTAAGCGTTGAACCGAGCGCCAAACGTCGCCCCAAACGACGCTCCGGCAAGGAACGCGAAACGGGCCGACGCGGCGAACAAGGGAAAAAGCGCGCTTATTTAAGATAAGCCGTTCGACGGCGAATGGGAAGAGAAATTTTTTCGCTTTTTTAAAATAAAACGAAAAAAAAGCCGCGTCGACGGCGGCGCGGCTTGGGCGGAGAGAGGCGGAACGACGTTTCAAACGCGCCCTAAACGGCGTTCGAGTTAGTCGGCGTTCGGGTTAGTCGGCGTTCGAGTTAGACGGCGTTCGAGTTAGTCGGCGTTCGAGTTAGTCGGCGTTCGAGTTAGTCGGC
>JAFTUJ010000259.1 GCA_017466305.1 Thermoguttaceae bacterium | reverse complement strand
TTGACGTCGCGCAACGCCGTTTCGCAACAATCGCGTTTGCGAGCGGCGGCGACGAGGGCCACTTCGATTTTCTCGCGCTCTTGCCGTTCGCGGAACGCTAAGTTCTCTTTTTTCAACGGTTCCAACTCCGCTTCCAGCTCGGCGATCTTCGTTCGCGACGCGCTCGTTTCGTCGACGTACTTTTGAAGCGTTTCGCGCAAGTCGGTCGGGTTCGAGCGTCGCAACTCGTTCAGCTCGATCAGCTCCTTTTCGCGCTCTTTCGACAGCTCGTCGTATTTCGTTTGCAGCTCTTGCCGTTTCTTGACTTGCGCCTGCGCGTTCGCCGTCTCGGCTTTGAGTTTTTCGCGGAGCGAATCCGCCTCGCGATTCGGCAAGCGAAACGTCTCTTTCCCGTCCGCGTCTTTCTCGACCGCGAGTTCCGCCGCGATGGCGTTCATCGCCTCTTCCCGACTTGCATAACCTTCGTAAACGCTCATATTGTTCCCTTTATCGCGTTTCCTTTTTCACCTTTCGAGCGCTTGCGCCGCTCCGACGCCGCGCCCTCGACGCCGTTAATATTGCCGCGACGCCCGCGTTTTATTCGCAAAATTCTCAAAAAATTTCGAAAAATTTTCCGGCGCGAACGCCTTCAAGTTCGACGCAAAAAATCGCGAAATAAAAAAGCGAACGCCCCAACCCCAATCATCGCAAGGTTTCGCAATGTTTCCGATTTCGCCGCTTCGTTATCCCGGAGGCAAAGCCCGACTTGCGCCGACGATCGCCGCGATAATGAAGTCGGCGGGCTTCGGCGACGACGCCGTTTTCGTCGAACCGTTCGCCGGAGGCGCGGGCGCGGGCTTGACGCTTCTTTTTCAAAACCGCGTTAAGACGCTCGTTTTAAACGACTTCGACAACGCGGTCGCGGCGTTTTGGACGGCGATTTTGAACGAGACGGAGCGTTTCGTCGACGCGATTCGAACGGTTCCGCTCGACCTTGACGAACGAGAGCGGCAAGCACGGATTTACGCCGAACGCTCGACGCGCCTTTCCTTTGAACTCGGTTTCGCGTTTTTCTACCTCAACCGAACAAGCCGAGCCGGAATCGCAACCGCCGGGCCTATCGGAGGTTGGAGTCAATCCGGACGCTGGAAACTCGACGATCGCTTCAATCGCGAAACGGCGTCGCGCCGCGTCTTGGCGATCGCGGAAAAGCGGCGGCAAATCCGCGTGTATTGCGACGACGCGACGTCGTTCGTCGAGCGTCGACTTCCTAAGTTTCGACGCGACAAGACGTTCGTTTACTTCGACCCGCCTTATTTCCGGCAAGGCGCGCGTCTTTACCGTCAAGCGTTCGACAAAGCCGATCATCGCCGCTTGCGCGACGCGATTTTTCAGAACGTAACGTCGCCTTGGCTCGTTTCTTACGACGACGCGGAAGAGATTCGCAAGATTTACGACAGCGCGTCGTCGACGCTAATCGACGTCGGTTACAGCGCCGCGAAGAAGCGCGTCGAACGGGAACGCCTTTTTTTCTCGCCCGACTTGACGACGGTTTTAGAGTCAATCAAAGAAAAAAAGCCCGCGCGTTAGACCGGCGCCCGGACGTAAAAAAAAGCGTCGACCGGTTCCTCGATCGACGCTCGATCATCAAGTCGAAGGTTTACGCTTCAACGCGTCATCGTTTCAAAATGTAACGAAATACAGACGAAAAAAACTCCTCCTCTCGCCAATCGTTAAGAAATTCCTCAACCGCTTCTTTCGGCGGATTTTCACCCAAATTATCGTAATTTTTCAAAAAAACAATCGCGTTTCGATACGCTCTACTTCGAGCGTTTTTTAATCGTTGAGTATTTAGATTAAAGACCTTAATCGTCGTCTCCGCTTTTTCGTCGTTTCGTTTGACGACAACCATTTCGCCGGTTTCCGCATAAGAAAAGTAGTCAAGCGGGTCTTCTTGCGACGGGTCGACGACGAGCCGTGAATCGATAGCGCCGCTAATCTCGGAATCTTTATACTTCCCGCACGAGTCTTTGCGCTGACAAGAAAAGAATAGATTGCCCCAGTCAAGAGCGCGTTTAGGAGCGTTGCTTCGGCGTTCCAAATGTTCGATATGCCCGTCTTTAATCGATTTAATCGTCATATCGCAATAAGCGCAACACCGTTCTTGACGTTCGTAAAGACATTCGGCAAGCTCGATATGCGCCGGAGTTCTTACAAATTCGTCCCAACTTCGCTTTTGTTTACGCGCCTTTTTCAAGCCTTCCGGTTCTTCGCCTCGTTCGAATTTATGCATTGCGCTCGCCCTCTTTCTTACGACGCGTGACAAAATTCTTGTGAATTTGAATGCGTTGCAACGGCGGATAGGTCTTTCCATAATGCGCCGCAAGTTCGGCGTAAAGCACTTGCCCTTCCGGCGAATCCGCCTCGTCTCGCGCTTCCATTCGAGCGTAATCGTTTAGCTTAATTACATACTCGTCGCAATCCGGCGCCGCTTGCGTTCCGAAAATTTCTTGCAAGACCTCTTGCGCCTCGACGCCCTGCGTTTGTCGATCGCTCAAAACCGTTTCCCCGTCGTCGATAATTCGCACGCACTCTTTCGGAACCGAGGAAACAACTTGCGGGCTATGCGTCGAAACGATAAACTGAATTTTCGGGAAAATCTCCCGTAAAATCGGCAGGATACGCTGTTGCCAAGCCGGGTGCAAATGCAAGTCGATCTCGTCGATTAAAACGATTCCCGGCGTTTGCGCGAGCGCGTTTTCTTTCAAGTGCGGATTCAACTTGCAACAACGATGCGCGACGTCGGCGACAAGTCCGATCGTGCTTTTAACGCCCGCGCTCAACTTTGAAATTCCGACCGCTTGCCGTCGTTCTTTGTTCCAAGCGTAAATTTCGCCGACGCCGTTGCAGTCGATTTCGTTCCAGCCGGACGGTTCCAGCGCTTTGCGAAGCGCTGATTGAACGCATTCGTATCGCGTTCTGGAACGTTCAAACGCAATAGAGTCGAACGCCTTCGGCTCCTCGACTCGTTTTAGATTCTCAATTCGGAACACAAACGAAACGGCGTTGAACCACTCGTTAAATTCGCGGTAATCGGATTTTGGATTCGTCGAACCGGCGTATCCGTCCTTTCGTCCCTTGGCCAGCGCTTTTGAAACTTCTTCGCGCCTCGGTTTCTTTTTCGCCGCCGTCCAAAGTCGATCGTCGCCGTAATACGCGACGACCGGCCAAACGTCGCTTTCCGCCTGCCGCGCCAACAATATTTTCGCGTAATCGGCGAGCGGTTTCGCGAATTTACGCGTGGTCGTCGCATTCTTTTCCGAGTCGGTTAAGTTCCGTTTGACGGTTGCCGCGCTCGGAGACGGAAGTCCCTCGAATCTCGCCGCCAGCTCCGGACGTCCGACTTCGACCATTTCTCCAAGCTCGTCCGAAAAGATTAACGTTGCGTCGGACGCTTCAAATCCCGCGCTGGACGTCCCCGGCATTCGTCCTACAAACGTTCCCCAAGCGATATTGATCGCGTCGAGAATCGACGTTTTCCCTTCCCCATTCTTGGCGACGAGAACGGTAAGCCCGCCGTCGGAGTCGGCGTTCGTATGAAAATCGATTTCAAAATCTTGAAAACATCGAAAGTTTTTCAGTTTCAGCGAAGTAATTTTCATTTCGGTTCAACGGACGCGGGCAAGGTAACGGAACGGACGAAAAAACGCGTTTTTGCCAAGGCTGTTGTCAATTTTAATTCCAAACGTTAACCTTGAAACGGAAAATCCCAAGCAAATTACTAAAATTCCGCCGAAAAGATAAAATAAATTGCTAAGTTCGTCAATATCGATTCAAGGGGAATCTTAACGGCGCTTTTTACAAGTTTACGTCCGCATTTTTCGTTTTTTTCGTCAAAAATTCGCGGCTCCTCTTTTTTTACTTGACGTCGTCAAAAAACCGCGTACAATAAAGTTCGCGTTCAAGAATAAAAAAAAGGATGGAATCTAGGAATAATTTTAAGGAAAATTCCATTTTTTTGACGTTAAACGCTTGACGCCGCTTATCTAGACTCGTATAATTACGGCGTTAAGATTGTTTACATCGTTTCGCTTCACCGTTAAGAGGAAATTATGCATACCGCATTCAACGCGTCGCTCTTGAAACTTGAGCGCGAACGTCGCGGCTGGTCGCAGACGTTCCTCGCCGAACGTCTCGCCGTCAAACAGGCCGCGTTAAGCAAATATGAACGCGGAGCCGTCGAGCCGCCTGCGCCGATGCAGGAGCGTATCGCCGAAACCTTCGACCTACCTATCGAGTTCTTTCGTCCGGAAACGGCGGAAATTCCGACGGGGCTGATTTTTCACCGCAAACGCGCCGCCGCGCCCGCTCGCGTCCGTTCGATGATCGAGGCGGACGCTCGTTTGCGTCTTCTCGACGTTCTGCGCCTCGCCGCTGAAACGGGCCTCCGCTCTCGTCTTATCGAACGTCAAAAAACGCCGGAAGAAACCGCCGTCGCGCTTCGTCGCTTTTGGAACGTTCCGAAGGGGCCTATCGATAATTTTATCGACTTGCTGGAACAAAACGGAGTCGTCGTTCTCGAGTTCGATTTTGGAACCGACCTGCTCGACGCTTTCTTCGTCCGCCTCGACGTCGAAACCGATCTCGTTTGCATCGTCTTGAATTCGAACGAAGCCTTTTCGCCCGACCGTATTCGTTTTACGCTCGCGCACGAACTTGGCCACGCGCTTTTGCATCGCGACGCCTTCCCCGATAAAAAAGCGGAAAACGAGGCGAACAATTTCGCGGCGGAATTGTTGGCCCCCGCGAAAGACGTCGCGCCCGATTTGACGCGACGGCTTGACTTTGAGCGTCTCAAAGCGTTAAAAGCTAAGTGGAAAATGTCGACGTCGGCGTTGATTTACCGCGCCAAAGACTTAGGGATTCTTCCGGAATCCGCCGCGCGACGTTACTGGATGTATCTAAGCCAGATGCAAATGCGCAAAAACGAACCGCTTTGCGGACTCGTTCGCGAAACGCCGTCAAAACTGGAACAAATGTTAAAAACTCAAAGCGAGCAAACGCCGAATATGCCGGAATGGTTGCGTATCTCGGACGCGGAGTTCGAACGTCGGTATCCTCGCTTCAACGCCTTGAAATGAAAGGAGACGAAAGCCAAACATTTATTTTTAATAGAAAAATTACGTCGAACAAGGAGTTTACGCTCCGAAATTCTCGTCTTCACACGCTCGAAAAGGAAGGAGGCTAATACTGGAAATGGATTCCGGATAAGCAAAAAAGCGTCGACTTGGCGGCCACCAAATCGACGCTCAAAGTTTGAGTCGCTACTTTGCGATACTCATCCGTATTGTAATTGTAGCGGCTCCTTTCTGAATGTCAAGCGGGGATATTCCGCTTGTTCCCATTTTTTAGAAGGAGACTGCATGCAATACAGTTTACCTAGCGATGTCGCACGCGCCTATCGCGACGCGTTTGCTCGCCCTAATTACCCGTTTCGTTGGATTTTGGCTTGCTGTTTGTCTCGGTTGTTCCGAGCGCTTTTGGCCGATTTCAGCGATTCCGGCCAATTTGTGGCGGCATTTGATTTTACTGACGGTTTTCTTTTGGGTTCAAGTTTCTGCGAACATATTCGCTGGGCGGCCAATTTTGGTTTCCTGCTCCTCGAACGCTTGCAGAAAAAACCCGTGAAAATCAAAACCACCGAAACGGTAATGGCGCTCGACGCTCAAAAGGTCAAGGTTATTTATTTTCGACGCGAGACGACCGAATACAAATAACGCCTAAAACAAAAGCCCTCCGCGCGT
>JAFTUJ010000258.1 GCA_017466305.1 Thermoguttaceae bacterium | reverse complement strand
CACGTTTACAAACAAGTCTCCGCCGAAATGCTCCCCGGCGCGGGCGTTCCGGACGACGTTTCGCCCCTTTTCCAATCCCTCTTCTTCGAGAGCCGCGGCGTTTTGGACATTAATTCGTCGAGCCCCGGTCAAACGGCGGCGGCGAGTCCCGATTTCGGCGGCCCGTTTACCCTCTCGTTTTACCTGGTTCTAACGCGATTTTCGGAAACGCGGCTGTCTTGGAATCAAACGATTAAATTGGTCGACCGTCTCGTCGCCCAAGGATTCGGTTCGCAAACCAACCAAACGATTTACGCTTGGTCGATACCGGGCGGCGGCTCGAACGTCTCGGAAAACCGCCCGAACGAATGGTCGGACGCCCGCTATCATCCGGAAAACAACGACCGTATCGTCGCCGTCAACGACGCGACGATTTACGATTACTCCGATTTCCAACGCGCGGTCGCCGAGTCGGATTCCGAAATTCTCTTGACGCTTCGCGACAAACGCTCCGGCAACAAATATTATATGCGAACGACGCTTCTTCCGAAACATTCGCGAACGCGTCTCGGCATTTACGTCGCCGACGACGGCGGCGAGGGCGTCGTCGTAACGGGCGTTCTCCCCAATTCGCCGGGAACCCGTTGCCGTTACTCGAAAAACGGCGACGTTAACGCGGTTTCCTCGAGCGCTTGGTGATCGCGTCTCCTTCCCTCCCTTTTGAGGACGCGGCGTCCGGCGTCCCTTGCGTCGCGCCGACGCCGCCCTTGCCGACGCGACGCGGCGAACGGTAAGGCGAACGGCAAGACAAACGGCAAACTTCCGACTTTTCCGTCGTTTCGGAGAAAAAAACGTCGTTTCGGGGAAAAAAACGAACTTTTTTCGCAAAAAAGAACGAAAGAAAGCGCAAAATGTTTGCGTCGACGGCGCCGATAAGGTAAAATAAGAAAAAGTCGACGCGGCGACGGTCGCGGGCGGCGCTTTTCAACTTCCCATTTCGCTCCGAAGCGTCGGCGAGTCGAGCCCCGTTCGACGACGGTCGCGGTTAGGAGTTCCTTCGTTTGTTTTAAGGAAAGAACGCAAATGAAACGACGCGATTTTATGAAAGTCGGCGGCCTCGGCGTCGCGACCCTCGCAAGCGGAACCGGTTACAAAGGTTTCTCCGAAGAAACCGCGGATAAAAACCTCCGCGTCGGCCTCATCGGGACCGGTTGGTACGGCAAGGTCGACCTCCTGCGCTTAATCCAAGTCGCGCCGGTCGACGTCGTCTCCCTCTGCGACGTCGATCAAGAAACGCTCGACGAAGCCGGCGAAATCGTCGCGTCGCGCCAAGTCTCGAAAAAAGTTCCGCGCAAATATACCGACTATCGCAAGATGTTGGCGGAAAAAGATTTGGATATCGTCGTCATCGGCACGCCGGACCACTGGCACGCGCTCCAAATGATCGAAGCGGTCGAAAGCGGCGCCGACGTTTACGTCCAAAAGCCGATCGGCGTCGACGTCGTCGAATGCCAAGCGATGCTCTCCGCCGCGCGCAAAAATAAAGCCGTCGTTCAAGTCGGGCTCCAACGCCGCAGCACGCCGCACTTGATGACCGCGAAAAAAGAGATCGTCGACTCCGGCAAACTCGGCAAAGTCGGCCAAGTCGACATTTACAGCTATTACGGCGGCCCCGGAACTTGGGTTCAACAACCGGAAACCCCGCCGGCGGGCTTCGACTTCGACATGTGGACCGGCCCGGCGCCGAAACTCCCGTATTACCCGATGATGCGTCGCCGCTCTTGGCGCAACTTCTGGGAGTTCGGGAACGGCACCCTCGGCGACATGGGCGTTCACATGTTCGACATGACGCGCTGGTTCCTGAACCTCCGCTACCCGAAACGCATCTACTCGACCGGCGGCATTTACCTCAAAAAAGGCGGCACGCCGAACATCGCCGACACGCAAACGGTCGTCTTCGACTACGGCGACCTCGAAGTCGTTTGGAACCACCGCAGTTGGGCCGAACTGACCGACCAACGCCACCCGTGGGGCGCGTACTTCTACGGCGAACACGGTCTCCTCAAAGCGAGCATTTACGGTTACGACTTCAAACGTTACCGCTCGAACGAAACGATCAGCGGCGACGTCGACTACGAATACGGTCGTTTCCCGGAAGAAGAACACGAACGCGACCTCGAACGTCCGTGCGCGCCGGCGATTCGCTCCCACATGAAAG
Organism: Thermoguttaceae bacterium; assembly: GCA_017466305.1. GTDB lineage: Bacteria > Planctomycetota > Planctomycetia > Pirellulales > Thermoguttaceae > RUG369. The sequence continues at coordinate 8,795 of JAFTUJ010000258.1, read as the reverse complement.
ACCTGCTCGACCGTATCGCCGACCGCGGTCGTCCGCGCAGCGATATCGAAGAAGGCGCCATCTCGACGATCTGCTGCGTCCTCGGGAACATCTCGATGAAACTCGGTCGTTCGCTCGAATGGGACGAAGAAGCCGGGAAAGTCAAGAACGACGACGAAGCGAACGCGATGCTCGCCCGCGAATATCGCGCGCCTTGGGTTCACCCGCAAGTCGGAGTTCGACGCTAACCGTCGAACAACCCCGACTTTAGCTCGCGTCGCGACCGGCGCTTAACCGTCGCGACGCGGCGTTTGTCGCCGTTTTCGCTCCGCCGCGATTTTTCGAAACGTCGCGACGGAGCGTCGATTCTTTTCTTGATTCGCCGTTTTGCCAAGGAGCCGCGATGATCGCGCTGTTTACCGAAAGTTTCCTCTTTTGGCTTCTTTGCGTCGGGTTCGCGGCGGGCTTTACCTTCGCGCTTTGGGCGGGAACGCGGCGCAAGTCGGCGTTAATTCTCGGTTTAAGCGCGACGCTTGCGACGACGTTTCTCGGCGCGTTTTGCCTTTGTTGCGTCGAAACCGACCGTAAAGCCGTTCGCCGAACGGTCGAAGCGCTCGCCGCGGCCGTCGACGCCGACGACGTGGACGCGACGCTCGCGCTCGTTTCGCCGACCGCGTTAAAAACGCGCTTTAAAGCTCGCGCTCACATGGGTTTGGCTCGCATCGAATGGGCGAAGGTTCGCGACCTGGAAATCGTCGAAATCAACCGTTACACGTCGCCGCCGCGCGCTCTCGTTCGCTTTCGCGGCTCGGTCGGCGGTCGAGTCGTCGGCTTCGACTCGGCGAAATTTACCGTCGTCGTCGACTTTTCGGAAGTCGAGTTGCGCGAAGAGGAGCCCGGCGTTTGGCGCGTTACCGACCGTTGCCGGTTCAGCTATCCCGGCTATTCCGGCGAAATCGAACTCTAACGTTTTCAACCGTTTCCGTCGGCGCGTTCGTTGTTTTCGCTCGTCGTCGCGCTCGTCGTCGCGTTAAAAGAAGCCGGCAAGTCGCCTTCCCAACAAACCTCGTAAAGGGGCGAAAACGGTCGAATCGACGCCGGATTTTCCGCGACGAACGCAAGGAGCGTGGGCAAAAGCTCTTCCGTCGCCAAGCGGTCGAGCGCGGCCCCCTTTTCCCCGGCAAGCGCCGGGCAATTCCGGTACCGTCCGACGACGAGCCGTCCGTCTTTCTCCATCGTCCGAAGCGGCCAAACCTTGCATTCAAAAGGCTTTAAGTCCTCCGAAAGCGAACATCCGCGCGCCGGGTCGAGGAACGGACAGTTCGCCGGGTCGTCGCAACCGTCGACAAAACGCAACGCGAACGACGCCCCGCCGCGCTCCCGACGAACGATTTCGACGCCGTCCGCCTCGAACCGCGCCGCCTGTTCGTCCGTCAAAAAGGGCGTTTCCCAAGCGCTTTCTCGCTGAAAATTGCAACACAAACGACACTTCGCGCAATCGCTCGGGCCAAAGACTTTTTTCAGCATTTTCTTTTCTCCTAAACCGTTATTTCGTCGAATTTGCCAAACCAGTCGAATTCAAACGCGTCGTTAGTTTCCAACGTTTGACGCCGCGTCGCTTCGCCGACTTTTTCCGTCGACGCCGCGTCGCAAACGTCGAGATCGTCCGGTTCGACGTCGCCGACGGCGCGTTCGACGGCGTTGAACTTCGCCGCCAAAATCTCCGGAAACCAAGCCGCCTTCGCCGTTCGCAACCCTTGCGAATTAAGGTCTTCCTCGCGGTTGAGCCAACGCGCGCCCCGTTCGAGCGCAAGTTGCGACGCCGCGCGACAAAGGAGCGGATACGACGCGGCCCCGTCCGGCGTCGCCTTCTCGAAATGCTCGTTGTAAACCAAGTTCGAAGTCGCCGAAACCAACGCGAACCCCAACGGATCGTCGCCGTCTAAAACGATTCGACCAAACAAGTTAAGCTCGTCGAAAAACCGAAACGCCGTTTCCAACGCCCTCTTTTCCGCCGTCAATTCCGGCGAATCGGCGTCCGGTCGATTCGCGCGCCAACGTTCCGCGACAAGCGCCGCCGCGTCCCAATTCTCGACGGTCAACGGCGCGACGCGAACGCCCGGTCGCTCCTTCTCGAAACGCTTGATCGCGTTGCGTTTACGATGCATTCGTCGCCCGGTCAAAGCCGCCAGGCGCTCCGTCGAATAAAGGTAATCGGCGTCGCCGCGGTCGCAAGAAAAGCGGAACTTCCCGGGAAAGAGCCGCCGCAACGTCGCCGCTTGCGTTCGCGTCGCCAACGCGATTTTCGGCGCGCGTCCTCGCGACTCGGCGTCGTCAAAAATCGCCCGCAACGCTTTCTCGACGTCGCCGTCGCCGATCGGAAACCCATATCCGGCAAGACGTTGCCCGTCGTAATGCCGAAAGAAAAAGCCGTCTCGAAACGCGATCGTCGTTCGATGTTTCTCTTGCAAAAGAAAAACGTTTGCGAAATTCAGCTCGTTTCCGGCCAAACCGGAGCGTTCGACGGCGGCGCGAACGAGCGGCGCGTCCGTCAATCGGGGCGACGCCAGCGGCAACTGCGGTTCTTTACTCACGTTACGACTCAAAACTTTCAAAACGACTCGTCTTTATTTTTACTCTTGCCCGGGCGCCGCCGCGTTCGTCGCTTCGCCGCGCCTCGGTTTCACCTTTATTTTACGCGCGGCGTTCTTTTCGGCGCAAAGTCCGACAACTTTTCAGGTTGCGACGTTTCCTTTCGCCGTCGACGCCGCGCGTTAACTTAACGACGTCGATTCGCTAAACGATTTCAATTCGCTAAACGACGTCGATTCGCTAAACGATTTCAATTCGCTAAACGACTTCAATTCGCTAAACGACGTCGATTCGCTAAACGACGTCGATTCGCTAAACGACGTCGATTCGCTAAACGACCTCAACGTTAATTCGCGTCAACTTTCTTCGGCGACGTCGGTTAACATTCCGGCGTTTCGCGCTCCGCCTAAGCTGTGTTCTTTCACCAAGTTAAGCAACGCGACGCAAATTTTGTTCTCTTCGCAGAAAACGAATTCGGCGCCCGCGCGCTTCATCGGCTGCACGTTGAGGCGGTACCGCGCTCGCGCCAAAATAACCGACGTCGGGTTCGCCTGTTGACACGCCCGCACGACGTTCAGCGCGACTTCGTCTCGCGGCGTCGTTACGGCGATAATTTCGGCGCGCCCGGCCCCCGCCGCTCGCAAAATTTCCGGGTCGGAACCGTCGCCTTGCACCGTCGCAATTCCGCGCTGCGCAAAGGGTTGCAGGTTCACCGGGTTCATGTCGACCAAGCAAACCGACTTCCCGAGCGCCGTCAACTCCTCGGCCAAACTCCCGCCGATATGTCCGACGCCGATCACGACCGCGTGTCCGCCCTTCGAATTGATCGCCGCGGCCAATTCCGGGTCGAGGTCGGCGTCCGCGCGCCCGATTTCCGGCGCTTCCGGCTCCATTCCAAGTTTTGTCAACCCGAACTTTACCATATTCGGCGTCAACGCCAGCGACGCGACCGACACGAAGAGCGTCGTTTGATACGCGACGTCGGATAACGCCCCTTGCGCGTACGCCAGCGTCAGAATCATAAACGCGAGTTCCCCGACCTGCGAAATGCTCAACCCGAAACCGAGCGCGCCGCGGAAATCCATCCCGCAAGCGCGGAGCGCCGACGCCGCCGCGACCCATTTCAACGCGACCGCCCCTACAAGCGCGCTCGCGCAAAGAATCGGGTGCAGCCAAACGTACGAAAAATCGGTCATCATCCCGAGCGAAATGAAGAAGATCGCCGAAAACGCTTCGCGGAACGGCGTTACCAGCGCGTCGATTTGCCGCGTCAAGCGGTTTTCGCCGAGCGCGACGCCCGCCGCCAACGCGCCGAGCGCCGGAGTCAACCCCAACGCTTTCGCGACGCAACACATTCCCAACAAAGCGAATACGGCGAACAAAATCACCAGCTCGTTCGAACGCAACGCCGCCAAACGCGGCACGATCAGCTTGACGTTCGCCCACTTCGCCAAGACGACGACCGCGCAAAACGCCGCCGACTTCGCCGCCATATCGATCCAAGAATTCGCGAACCAACCGTTCCCTTCGTCTCCGCCGGAGCCCAAAATCTTCGGCAGGATCAAAAGGAGCGGAACCAACGCTAAGTCTTGAAAAATCAAGAGTCCGACGGTCGCCTGCGCGCGCTTGGTGTCCGCTTGGCCGACGTCTTGGACGCTGCGGTACACGAGCGCCGTCGAACTGAGCGCGACGACGCACCCCAAGACGAACGCGCTCGTTAAACTCATTCCGAACAACATGTTGGCGGCGATCGAGATAAGAATCGTCAACCCCATTTGCAAGGAGCCGCCGAGAAACATATATCGCGCCGTCGCCGCCAGTTTGTCGAACGTAAATTCAATACCGATCGCAAATAAGAGGAGCAGAACGCCGAACTCCGTCGTCGCGTCGAACGCAAATTCGTCCTTGCGGATTTCCTCTTGAATTTCGACGACGTGTTGTTCGCGCTCGGCGAGCTCTTTCGCAAGTTCTTTCTCGGTCAGCTGTTTTTCCGTTTTTTCGGGCGCGACCGGGTCTTGCTTCCCAGCTTGCTCTTGTTCTCCAGCTTGCTCTTGTTCCCCAGTTTGCTCTTGTTCCCCAGCTTGCTCTTGTTCCCCAGCTTGCTCTTGCTTCCCAGCTTGCTCTTGTTCCCCAGCTTGCTCTTGTTCCCCAGCTTGCTCTTGTTCCCCAGCTTGCTCTTGCTTCCCAGCTTGCTCTTGTTCCCCAGCTTGCTCTTGTTCCCCAGCTTGCGTTTTGTCGGAAGTCGGCGGCTCGTCGACGTTTAAGCGATGAGTTTCGGCGAAATTCGGGTCAAGTTCCGCCGCCTGTTCGACCGCTTCGTTCAGCGCTTTTTCCATCTCCTTCGAGCCGGTCAAGTCGAACCCGCCCGGGCCGATCAACGCGCCGACGACCAAATACCCGATCAGCGGCGACGCGTTCAAGCGTTTGCAAATCCATCCGGCGATCAAACCGGCGCCCAAAATTATCGCGAGGTGCAAAATGAAGATGTTTTCCATCGTTCGCCTTTCCGACTAACGTCGAGTTCCTTTCGACCTGCGGCTCTTCGTCGTTATTTTTTTATCGCCGCCACCGCGTTCCCCCCTTGGAAAAAATCGGCGCGACGCGCTCTTTAAAATATACCAATTTTACGCGTTGCGCCTAGGGTTTGTCGCTCAAAACTTTCAAAATTTTCGACGCTCCGTTCATTTTTTATTCCCCTTTCTTCCTTATATTACGCATTTTTCCGCCTTTTGTTTCTTCGCTTCGCCATTTTACTCAAATTTACCTTTCGTTTTTCTCCGCGTCTTTCCGTTCGACGCGGCGTTTTGAAAACGTCTAAAATCGATACATTTTTCTAAAACAGCCGTTTTTCCTTCGCTTTCTTGCGGAAACGCAAAGAACGCTTTTGATTCCTCAAAATTCGTTCGTTTTTCTTAACAGAAAAAATTCCCCATTTTCGTTAAAAATAAACGCGAACGCCCGGCGCGGACTGGAAATCGCCCGCGCCGTCGGATATAATAACGTCCGTCGACCGCTTGTCCGGCGTTTCTCCGCGAAATTTCGCGTCTCCCGCCGCCGAGTCGACGACGCTTTTAACGTCAACGTTTACCCGCTCTTAGCGTTTCGACGCTCGGGGCCGATTAAGGAAAATCCGATGCGCAAAAAACTCACCCGTTCGGCGCTCGCGGCGCTGCTCGGCTGCCTCGTCGGTTCGACGGCGCTTTTCGCCGACGACGCGGCCAAATTCCCGTTCGTTATTCAACACGGCGCCCAAGGCAACATCACCAACGTCAAGACTTGGGACAATCCGCTTCCGCAAGCCGGGTCGCAAGGGTTCCTCGGGACGAAGGACGGTCGGTTCGCGTTCAAGTCCGGCGACGCGCGTTTCCTCGGCACGAACCTCTGCTTCGGCGCCAACTTCCCGGACAAAGAAAACGCCGAGTTCCTCGCTCGGTCCCTTTCGCGGTTCGGAATCGGCGTCGTCCGACTGCACCATATGGACAGCCGCGACATTTGGGGCGCCAACTTCGAGAAAACGCGAACGGAAATCGACCCGAAACAGCTCGACAAGCTCGACTACATGATCTACTGCCTTCAAAAAGAAGGGGTTTACGTCAACATTAACCTGCACGTTTCGCGAGCGTTCGACGAGCGCGACGGCTTCGAAAACTCGAAAGACCTCCCGACGCAAAACAAGGGCGTCGACAACTTCGACCCGCGAATGATCGAGCTCCAAAAGAAGTACGCCCGCGACCTGTTGACGCACGTCAACCCTTACACCGGCAAGGCTTACGTCGACGACCCGGGCGTCGCGGTCATTGAAATCAACAACGAAAATTCGGTCGTCGCCTCTTGGTCTTGGGGCGAGCTCGACAATCTCCCGTCGCCGTATTGCGACGAGTTCCAACGCCTTTGGAACGCTTGGCTTGCGAAGAAATACGGCTCGACCGCGAAGCTCCGCGCCGCTTGGAACAGCCGCGAATACCCGACCGGCCCCGAGCAAATCGCCGACGGCAAGTTTGCGCCGGACTTTAAGTTCAACCGTCCTTGGGAGTTGCAGCTCGACGAAACCGCGAAAGCGAGTTGGCGAATCGTCCCGGCGAGCGAAACCGGAATCGACGCGAACGCGTTGCGGCTCGACGTCGCCAAAGTCGGCGCCGTCAACTGGATTCCGCAAATTCACCGCGTCGGGCTCGGCGTCGAAAAGGGGACGCCTTATCGACTTACGTTCAAAATCCGTTCCGAAAGCGAGTCGAAAATTTCGGTCGGCGTCGTCGAAAATCACGATCCTTGGCAACCGGTCGGCGTCCGCCGCGACATAACGGCGACGAAAGATTGGCAAACCGTTTCGCTTCCGTTCCTTCCGACGAAAAGCGACGACCAAATCCGCGTTTCGTTCGGCTCCTTCCAAGACGGAACGTCGATCGAAATCGCCGACCTCTCGCTCCGAAGCGGCGGAACGCTCGGCGTCGACGCGTCGCAAACGCTCGAAGCGAAGTCGATTCCGGTTCCGAAGCGCAACGGCGACTCGGGCACGCTCTTCTCGCCGGAAACGATCGCCGACTTCTCGGACTTCTTGCGCGATCTTGAAAACAAGTATTGGCAAGAGATGTATCGCTTCGTCAAGGACGAGCTCGGCGCGAAACAGCCGGTCGCCGGCACGCAGTTGCAATACGGTTTTTGGCACGCGCAAGCTCGCCTCGACTTCTGCGACATTCACGCTTACTGGAACCACCCGAACTTCCCGGGTCGTTCTTGGGACCAAAATCATTGGCTCGTCGGCGCGTCGGCGCTGGCGAACTCTCCGGCCGGCGGAACGCTCTCCAACTTGGCCGCGGTTCGCGTTTTAGGGTCGCCGTTTGCCTGCAGCGAATACGACCATCCGTTCCCGAACCCTTACGCGGCGGAGGGGAATGTCATGTTGGCGGCGGTCGCGGCGTTCCAAGATTGGTCGGCGATTTATCAATTCGCTTGGTCGCACAGTTCGCAATACCAACGCGACGCGATGGCGCCGTTCTTCGATATGTGCGCGCAACCGATGAAAACGGCGCACCTTCCGGCCTGTTACGGCATGTTCGTTCGCGGCGACGTTAAGAGCGGGCCCGGCGAATTTGTTTACAAGCCGTCGATGACGCAAGCCGAGGAATCGCAAATTCAACGCGACGGCTTGACCGGCTACCACCGTTCGCTCCAAGGGCTGAACCTCGACCGTTCCCTTTCGCTCGCAGTTTACGCCGGAATCGAACTTCCCGACCTGAAGCTCCCGACGTCGGAAGTCAAGTCGGCGAAAGAAATTAAGAGCTGGGCCGACCTCCCGGCGCGCTTCGGTTCGAAGGAGAAAAAGGAAATCGTCAACGAGCACGGAGAAATCCGTTGGAACTTCGCGACGCCGGATAAAGGCTACTTCGTCGTCGACTCCGCGAACACGAAAGTTTTCAGCGGTTTCGTTACGCAACCGACGCAATTCGACGGCGTTACGCTCGCCGTCGGCGCGACGGAACTCGGCTGGGCGACCGTTTCGCTCGTCAAGGGGACGAACGTCGACCTCGACGCGGAAAAAGTCGGCAAGCTGACTTCGGGACGCTATCTCTTGACGGCGACCGGCGCGATGCAAAACACCGACGCTAAATTGGTTGCGGTCGGCAAAGACGTTACGACGGCGGGACATTACGGCGGAGCGCTCGGTCGCGCGCCGGTTCTTTGCGAAGGCGTTCCGGCGACGCTGACGCTGAACGGCGTCGACGCTAAATCGGTTTCGGTCTTTACTTTAGACGAAAGCGGCGCTCGCAAGGGCGAACTTTCCGTTAAGTCGACCGCCGACGGCGCGCGCTTCGAAATCGGCCCGGAAAGCGAAACGATTTGGTACGAAGTCGTTATTAAATAACGCCGCCGCAACGCGTTAACGAAATCCGGTCAAACGCCGTCGCCTTCAACGACGGCGTTAAAAAACCCGACGCGACAAGTTTTCGCGTCGGGTTCTTTTTTTTCGCCGCCGGAGCGTTCCGTTGGGACGGCGGCGCTTCTTTCGTTTAATTACTTGTCTCGTTTAACATTTTCCGCCGTTTAAAACGCTCTTCGTTTAACGTTTTCCGCCGTTTAAAACGCTCTTCGTTTAACGTTTTCCGCCGTTTAAAACGCCCTTCGTTTGACGTTTTCCGCCGTTTAAAACGCTCTTCGTTTAACGTTTTCCGCCGTTTAAAACGCTCTTCGTTTAACGTTTTCCGCCGTTTAAAACGCTCTTCGTT
>JAFTUJ010000257.1 GCA_017466305.1 Thermoguttaceae bacterium | reverse complement strand
GTTGAAAATACCGGCGATTTCGCGTCGACGGGCCGTTTCGACGGCGGCGTCGGCGAGGTCTCCCTGCGTCGGCGCGTCGGCGTCGGCGGTCGACTTTTTGAGCGAAAGACGCTTCGCGGCGGTCGACGCGGAAACGCCGGTCAGCGAGTCGAGCAAATCGCGGTAATAGCGGACGGTCGTATAGACGTAAACCGGCGATTTCATTCGGCCTTCGATCTTGATCGAGTCGACGCCGATTTCGAGAAGTTCGGCGATTTCCGCGCGGCCCTGCAGTTGGTCTTTAAGCGACAGAAAGTAACCGTATTCGGCGTTCGAGTCGAAGTCGCGGGCGTCGGCGGAACGCGGTCGCGGGCGCTCGACGGAACCGGAACCGGCGGCGTCGGCGGCGATTTCGTCGCGTCGGAGGCGGCGGAAACGACGGTCGGACGTCGCGAGGGCGAGTTCCGGCGCGTCGGCGGCAAGCGTTTCCATTCGGGAATATTGGCGGCAAGGCTGGGCGCACATTCCGCGGTTCCCGCTCCGTCCGCCGATGAAACTCGACAGATAACACTTGCCGGAACAGCCGAGGCAAAGGGCGCCGGACGCGAAAACCTCCAACTCGAGCGACGTTTGCGAGCGAATCGAGCGGATTTCGTCGAGCGAAAGTTCGCGAGCTAAAACGGCGCGGTGAAAACCTTGCGCGGCGAGCCAATTCAACTCGGCGGCGGTTCCCGGCGAAAATTGCGTCGACGCGCAAAGCGGGAGGTCGGGAAAACGGTCGCGCAAAAAGGAGACGGCGCCGAAATCTTGAACGATAACTTCGTCGAGACCCGCTTCGTAAAGACGGCGCAAGTCCGGTTCGACGAGATCGAGTTCCGCGTCGGAAAGGACGGTGTTGAACGTCAAGTGAACGGAGACGTTCGAGCGGTGCGCGAAGTCGATCGCGTCGGCGTATTCCTCGACCGAAAAGTTCTTCGCGAAACGTCGGGCGCCGAAACCGGCGACGCCCATATAAACTTCGTCCGCGCCGGCCTTGACGGCGGCGACGAGCCGGTCGAAATCGCCCGCGGGCGCCATTATCTTCATCGTTCGGTTCCTTTGTCGGTCGGCGGCGATCGCGCGCTTATTAATATATATCGACAACAGCGTGTAGCGCTTGGTTGAGGAATTTGTTTGAAATTGTTGAGTAAACGCTTAATTAACAACGCTTTCGGGCGAAAAACGCGCGGTCGGCGGTCAAACGTCGTTTTCTTCGTCGAAACCGAGTTCGAGCGCGGTTCGACGGTCGCGGTCGGCGGCGGCTTTATCGCCGAGTTCGCGTCGAACGAGCGAACGGTAATAATAGGCGTCGGCGTTTTCCGGGTCGAGGCGGAGGGCTTCGTCGAAATCGGCGAGCGCTTTGTCGGTTTCGCCGAGTTCCGCGAGCGTCGAGCCGCGAGCGACGAAGCAGTGCGCGAATTCCGGGTCGAGTTCGAGCGCTTTCGAGTAATCGGCCAACGCGTCGGCGAATCGGCTTTCGCTCGCGTAAAGGACGCCGCGGTCGTAATAGGCCGGGACGAACTCCGGCGCGAGCGCGAGGCAAGCGCGGAAATCGTCGAGCGCCGCTTCCGGACGCCCGAGCATATCCGCCGCGATCGCCCGACCGTAAAACGCCGCGAACGCCTTGCGATCGAGCGCGACCGCTTGCGTATAATCGGCGACCGCGCCTTCGAAGTCGCCCAAAAAGCGTTTCGAATGACCGCGCAACTCGAACGCTTCGGCGCGTTTCGGGTCGAGTTTCAAAACGCGGTTCGCCTCTTCGAACGTCCGTTCGAACTCCTCGAACTCGAGCCAAATTTTGCCGAGCCCGATTCGCGCCGCGAGATGGTTCGCGTTGTAACCGAGCGCCCGTTGAAACGCGTCGAACGCTTCTTCGAAATCGCCGTCTTCGAGGGCGTCGCGACCCGCCGTCGCGAACGTTTCGGCTAAAGCGCGTCGGTTGCCGTCGGCGCCGAGCGACGCCTTGGCGTTTTTACCGGCTTTTTTCTTGCCGTTGGAGGCGTTCGTTTTGCCGTTCGCGGCGCCGGAAGCATTTTTCGACGCGTTTTTCGACGCGTTTTTATCGGGACGGCGACCGTCGGCGCTCGACGGTTGGGAAGGTTGGGAAAACGACATAACGGCGCTCGACTGGGGAAAATGGGGAAGCGGGGAAACGCGGATAAACGAAAACCGTCGTCGAACCGCGGAAAACGGCTCGACGGCGGCGATAAAAAGGGAACGGACGCCGCGACGAAGCGAAACGAAACGAAAACGCTCCGGCGGCGCGACCGTTTAAAAGCGCGTCAAACGTCGAGATACTTGACGTCGAGCGCGAATTTTTCGATGAACTCGCGGCGCGGCTCGACTTTGTCGCCCATCAGGATGCGGAACAAGTCGTCGGCGGCTTCGGCGTCCTCCATCGTTACTTGAACGAGGGTGCGGTTGGCCGGGTCGAGCGTCGTTTCGCGCAACTCTTCCGGGTCCATTTCGCCCAACCCTTTAAAGCGCGTGATTTGCCAACCCTTTTCGCCGGCTTCGCGAATCGAGGTCAGGAGCGAACGGAGGTCGTCGACGCCGGTTTCCGTTTCGCCGCGAATCAACTTGTAACGCGCGCCTTCGACGCCGGTGCGCTGAATCGGGTAAAGGGAGTCGATTTCGAAACCCGCGTCGCGCAACGCGGCGAGTTGGCGGTTCAGCGAGCGAACTTCGTGCAGTTCGACGACGCGCAAAACGGCGTCGGACGCTTCGCCGGAGTTTTCGTCGACGTCTTTCGTCGGGTCTTGACTCAACCCGGCGGAGATCGAGGAACTCGCCGTCAACGCGTCGAGCGACGAGCCGGTTTCTTGTTCGATTTGCGTCGTGAACTCGGTCAGTTCGCGGCGGTCGAAGAACCAACGTTCTTGCTTCTTCCATTGGACGTGATACATCGGAAGGCGCGCCGTCGCCGGGTCTTGAAGCTCCGCCAACGAACGGAGGCTAAAGCCGCGCCGTTCCAGCGCTTGGATCGATTCTTCCAACGAGCTAAGCGTCCGGCAGAGCGCGACCATCGCTTCGTTTTCGATCAGGCGACCGTCGTTCGGGTCGAGCGCGGCGTTTTGAATCCCGGCGTCGAGGAGTTCCTTCTTCATCTCCTCTTCCGTTTGGACGTAACGCGTCGTCCCTTTGCCGCCTTTGCGTCGGACGCGGAAGAGCGGCGGCTGCGCGACGTAAACGTGCCCGGCTTTGACGAGATCGTACATTTGACGGTAGAAGAACGTCAGCAGCAGCGTGCGGATGTGCGAACCGTCGACGTCGGCGTCCGTCATGATGACGACTTTGCCGTATCGGCGTTTCGAAAGATCCATTTCCTTGCCGAAGCCGCCGCCGAACGCGACGATCATACTGCGGACTTCTTCGTTCGCCAACACCCGTTCGTCGCGGGACTTATAGGCGTTGATGATTTTACCGCGCAACGGCAGAATCGCTTGATATTCGCGAATGCGGCCCCCTTCGGCGCTCCCGCCCGCGGAGTTCCCTTCGACGAGGTAGAGTTCGCATTTGTCGACTTCGCGGCTCGTGCAGTCGCGGAGTTTGCCCGGCATTCCGCCGTGACTGAGCGCGTTTTTGCGGACGCGAACCATTTCGCGAGCGCGGCGGGCGCTTTCGCGAGCTTCCGCGGCGACGACGCCTTTGTTGACGATCGTTTTCGCGGTCGCCGGGTTCTCTTCCAAAAACTTCGCGAGCGCGGCGCCGAAGATCGTGTTGACGATCCCCTCGACTTCGCCGTTTCCGAGTTTCGTTTTCGTTTGCCCTTCGAAACGCGGCTCCGGAACGCGAACCGAAACGACCGCGGTGAGCCCTTCGCGGAAGTCTTCGCCGGTCGGCGTCTGATTTTTAAAGAGGTTTTCGTTTTTGCCGTAAGTATTCAACGCCCGAGTCAACGCGGCGCGGAAGCCGCTGAGGTGCGTCCCGCCTTCGATCGTGTGAATGTTGTTGACGTAAGAGCGGACGTTTTCGGTGTATTCGACCGTGTACTGGAACGCGATCTCGACTTGAACGCCGTCGGCGGCGTCCGCGACGAAAATAACTTCCGGGTGCGCCGGCTCCGTCGAACGGTTCAGGTTGCGAACGAAGTCGACGAGGCCGTTTTCGTATTGGAACGTCTCGGAGCGACCGTCGCGAGCGTCGGCGAAGGTGATTTTGACGCCGTGATTCAGGAACGCCAAGTCTTGCAGGCGGCGGAAGAGGGCGTTGTAGTCGAACTTGACGTCGGTAAAGATTTCGGCGTCCGGTTTGAACGTCGTTTTCGTCCCGTGTTTGTCCGATTTCGCGCCGCGTTCGACCGGGCCGGTCGGGATACCGCGTTCGTATTCTTGATGATAAGAGTAGCCGTCGCGGCAAACTTCGACTTCGCACCATTCGGAGAGGAAGTTGACGACCGTAACGCCGACGCCGTGCAGACCGCCGGACGTTTGGTAGGCGCCTTTGCTGAATTTGCCGCCGAATTTGAGGACGGTCATGACGCCTTCGAGCGTCGAAATTTTCAGCTCCGGGTGTTCGTCGACCGGAATGCCGCGCCCGTTGTCTTCGATCGTAACGGAGCCGTCGACGTTGACGACGACCGAGATTTCGCTCGCGAACCCGGCCAACGCTTCGTCGATCGAGTTGTCGACGACTTCCGTAACGAGGTGGTGGAGACCGCGGGTCCCGACGTCGCCGATGTACATCGACGGGCGGACGCGGACGTGTTCGCGGTCGCTCAGGTGCTCCATATCCTTCGACGTGTAGGAGTCGGCGCCGCGCGGCGCTTCGAGCGGCGTCGGGACGCCGTTCGACCCGTCGACGGGCGTCGCGGCGTTTTCGAGAGGAGCGTTCGTTTGTTCCGGTTGGGAACCCGATTCGTTTTTAGGCGTTTCGTTCATATCGATTTCGGTCGCGACGCCGACGACCGCTTTCTTGCGACGGAAAACCGTTTTCGTCGCTCGGAAAGCGTTTCGGACGCGCTTTTCAAGGAATGGGCCGCCGTCGCGCTCGAAAAAGGAGGCGACGAACGGCGTTTTAACGATTTGAGCGGAAAATTAAGGGCGCAAACGCGACGTTTCGCCGGTCGAGGGCCGCGTTGCGTTTAGTTGGGGCGCGTTGCGTTTGGTTGGGCCGCGTTGCGGTTGGGGGCGCGTTGCGTTTAGTTGGGGCCGCGTTGCGGTTGGGGGTTGGGGCGCGCGTTACTGGACGACGAGTTTGATTCTTTCGACGTTTTCGTCCGGCAGGGCCGTTTGGATTTCGCGCAAAATTTGCGGGAGGTAAAAGCTCAACTCTTGGCAAAGGAGGCGCGATTCGACGCAAACGCTCAACGTTCCGCCGCGAAAAGCGACCGGGCGCGCGTGCCGCGTATAGGTCGCGAGCTTGGAAGTCGGGGCGAACCCGGCGTCGGCTCCGTCGCTCCAACTTTCGCCGCTTTCCCAGCTTTCCCAATCGTTCCAACCGTCGAGCGATTCGGCGCGGAAGACGGTCGCGAGGGCGTCGTTCCAAGCGTTGTGGAAGCGTTCGACGCCGATTTTTCGCCCGAACCCGTATTTGGCGACGATCGTCGGCAAAATGGCGCCAAACTTGGACGCGCGGAGCGGACGCTCCTCGGAAAGGAAGTTGAAGCCGAGCGGGTGCGGCGGCGCGGCGAACGGGTCGTCGCGTTTTTTCGACGTTTTCCGACTTTGGCGGGGCGTCGAAGCGTTTTTTGACGTTTTTTGGCGTTTCGGCGCGCCGGGGCTCTTGGACGACGGGGTTTTCTTCATACAATAACTTTCGAGGCGTTCGTCGACGGCGAAATCGAACCGAGCGTTCGCAAGGCGTCGTCGGAGGCGCGGCGAAGGGGCCTTTCGCCGGAACGCCGAATACCTTATTCTAACATATTTCGCCCGTTTCGACAAGCGCGTCGGCGGCTCCGCGCGGAGATTTTCCCGTCGAAAGAGCCGTTATTTTCCGTTTTTTTCGCGATTTTTTTTCGGCGAAAATTATCGGCGCGGTTTGGCGAATTTGGAAAAACGGCGAAAAAACGGTTGGGTTTAACGTCGGCGCAAGCCGGGTAATATAGAGCAAAAGAAAGGGCGTTTTTATGTCGTCGACCGTCGCCGTTCCTCCGTCGCCGTTTGCGAATTCGTTTTTCTTGACCGGCCCGACCGCGAGCGGGAAGACGGCGCTTTCGGTCGAAATCGCTCGCGAACTCGGCGCGGAAATTTTTTCGCTCGACTCGATGGCGGTGTATCGGCGGATGGACGTCGGCGTCGCGAAACCGACGGTCGAGGAGCGCGGCGGCGTTTTGCATCGGATGATCGACGTCGTCGAGCCGTCCGAAGAATTTTCGTTGGCGGAGTATCTCAAACTGGCCGCCGAGGGCGTCGCCGAGTGCGAACGGAGCGGGCGGATTCCGCTTTTTGTCGGGGGAACGCCCCTTTATTTGAAGGCGATTCTTTTCGGCGTCTTCGAAGGGCCCGGCGCCGACCCGGAGATTCGCGAACGACTGCGGCGCGAGGAAGAGGAAAACGGGCCCGGTTGGCTGCATCGCCGACTGGCCGAGCGCGACCCGAAATCCGCCGAGCGGTTACATCCGAACGATACGAAACGTTTGATTCGCGCGCTGGAAATCCTCGAAGTCGCCGGAAAACCGATTTCCGAACTTCAAACGCAGTTCGAAGCGGCGCCGCTCGTCGACCCGAAGCGCGTTTTTATTTTGACTTGGGAACGGCCCGCGCTTTACGACCGGATTAATCGCCGAGTCGACGCGATGATGGAAGACGGTTTTCTCGAAGAGACGCGCTCGCTCTTCGCCGAAACGCCGCCGCCGGGCCCAACGGCGTCGAAAGCGGTCGGGTATCGCGAACTCGACGCCGTGTTGCGCGGGGAAAT
>JAFTUJ010000256.1 GCA_017466305.1 Thermoguttaceae bacterium | reverse complement strand
CGCGCGTTCGCAAACACAGGGTCCGGTCGTCGACGGGAAAAAGCGGCGCTCGATTTCGACCGGTTTCCCGTCGGCATCGAAGCGGCTAACGACCGACAAAATCCCGTTCAGCGCGACGCGGAGCGTTTTTTCGTTCGCGAGCGGCTTCCCGTCGAGCGTCATTTTCGACGGCAGGTCGTAATCGAAGCGAATCGTCAAACTGGCGTGCGTGTTGTTCGGAATCGTTCGCAACATCGGCCAAACGACCGAGCGGTTCAGCCGAAACGCGCCCTTTTCGTCGACGCCGTATCGGAAAACGGTCGAGACGCGCTCGCCGCTCGCTTCGAGATGGTCGTTGTGCGGAACGCGGCGAGGCGAAAAGTCGGTCCAAGCGATACCGCCGTCCGGTTCGAGCGTCCAACGCGTCGCCGCCGTTTCGGTCGCCGCCGTTTCGGTCTTCGCCGCCGACGCTTCCTCCGCCCGCGCGCCGCCGACCGTCGAAACCGCCGCCGTCGCGACGCAAGCGAACGCCGCCCAAAGCGCCGCCGTCGTCCAAAATCGTTTCATCGTTTTTCCTTTCGTTATCGTTAAAAACGTTGTTCTCACAATATTCTCTAAAACCGCTAATATCACCAAAGCGTTTTTTCGCGTTGCCAAACGGCAAAAAGCGCGCCGACTTCGCGTCGACGCGCCTTCGTTCGGCGGCGATTCGTTTCCTCGCCGCCTTATTTTCGCTATTTTAACGTTTCTCCGGCTCCAAACGCCGCCGCGTCAACCGTCGCCGGGAACAAACGACGCGCTCGGTCGACGCCGCCAAGCGCGTCAGTCGATAATTTGGCTGACTTCCTTCAACCGCTCGGCCAGCGAAACGGCGAACTTGCGGATTTCCCAAAGGTCGGCGTTTTCGTCGCGGCGGAACTTCTCGATTTGCGTCGTCGGGAGTTCGCTCATCGGCACCAACTCGCAGGCTTCGAGGAGGTTCGCGGCGACTTCGCAAGCGTCGAGCAACTTTTTCTTGTCGCTGCGGCGGTAGTCGAACGCGTCGCTCGTGTATTCTTTCAGCGCCGTGCGAATCATTTCAAGAGCGCGGTCGGCCTTCCCTTCGCGGTTCGGGTTCGTCGGAACGACCGGAACGTTGACGCCGCGATTGCGGAAGCAGCCGAACATCGCCGAGATCGTCGCGGCGTCGCGAATCGTGCCGTCGGCGTAAAAAATCCCGTGTTCGTCGATACAACGCCCGTGAATCATCAGCTCGAAGAGGAACCAACCGATTCCGAACTCGTGGCAGGCTTCGAGCGCCATTTCGTAAGAGTTCGCCCGCGCGAGACAGCCGGTTTCGGTGTTGATCACTTGGATTCCGAGCTTTTCGCCCCATTCCTTCGCGAGTTGGAAGTTGGCGCGAATCACTTCGCGGCGGTCGTTGTAACAGTGGAACGACAACACGTCGAGTTTGCGCGCGGTCGACTCTTCGATCTCCCAAGCGGTCGTGTAACCGACGGTAACGAGGCAATCGGGCGCCCAAGCTTTGATTTGGTCGAGTTGGCGGTTCAGGAACGTCCAAATTTTCGCCTTGCGCGCTTCCTTTTCCTCCTTCGGCGCCTTATTAATATAGTCGCAACAGAGCGGCTCGTTCATCGCGTCGAACATCAGCAAACCGGGCTCGTCTTTGAGCGCCTCGACCATCGCTTTGGCGTACTCGTCCGCGGCGGCGTAAGCGTCCGGCTCGATCGTTTGCGGGTTTAACATGTTGCCGTTAAAGAGGATCGGCATACATTTATAACCGTTTTTATCGCAAGTGCGAACGAAATTGACAATGCTTTGGACGTACTTCTCTTTGTCGCGATGGTACGCCGCTTGACTGCACCAGAACCGCGTCGCGTTCAGGCCGACGCGCTTCCCGTACCCGAGTTCGCGCTCCGCTTGCTCCGTCGAACCGCAAAAATAGCAAACGCCGCGAATCTTCGAACAGTCGATTTCCGGTTTCGCCGCTTGCGCCGCCGCCGTAAAAAACGCGCTTCCGACGACCGCCGCCAAGAACGCCGCGCACCCCAATTTCCCTATTTTCCGCATTTTCTCAACCATTTTCCAGTAATATTTTCGTTATTTTCGCTAAATCGCCCGCTTAACCAAGCGGAAGAACCCGACCGCGCCCCCGACGTCGAGCCGTCAAGGCAAAGCGCGGCCCGCGACCGCCGAGCCGATGCGCTCGACGGTTCGGGCCAAAAGTCGCCGTCAACCGTCGACCAGTTTGATCGACGGCTTTTAAATCGCTTCCGCAAATGAAGTTAATCGCTCCGTCGGCGCCGAACCAAACCGCCGACGACGCGCGCCGAAACGCAGGTAAACCGCTTTCCGCAAACGCCGAGCCTTGCGACTCGGCTTTTTTTTCGATTTTAGCGGCCGTTGGGCGAAAAAAATCAAGCGACAACGGAGCGAAGAAACCGAACTCGCGCGGTAGCGCGGGCCCGGCGCCGCGCGGTCGCGGCTCAGACGTCGCAGAGTTTGACGGCGTCGTAGAGGGATTCGACGCCCTTCTTCGGAATGAACTCGTGCGCGACGAAACCCTTGTACCCCAACGCTTTAATCGCGCGCATGATCGCCGGATAGTAAAGCTCTTGTTGGTCGTCCAAGTCGT
>JAFTUJ010000255.1 GCA_017466305.1 Thermoguttaceae bacterium | reverse complement strand
GCGGACCGGTTCCCGTGTTGGTCGTTATTATCGGTTATTTTCCTTCATTTTGAAAAAAATGAAAGCGGGCCCGCGGAATATTTTTAGTAAATGAGGGAAAAACGCCGCGATTTCTCTTTTACGTCGCTCCGCGACTTGAAAAATTTAATGAAAGGAGTATGATAGAAAGGGGTATTGGACGCGCGTCGACATGAAAAACGTCGCATTGCTTCGGCGTCGGCGCGAAAAGATGATTTTGGGAGCTAAAAACAAACGCCAATGGCTAAAAAAGCTGCAACGTCGAAAAACGCCGCGCCGGCGCCGCCGGTCGGTTCCGTTCTCGACCGCGTTCCGCCGAACAACCTGGAAGCGGAGCGGGGCGTCGTCGGGGCGATTATGCTTAATCCGCGACTTTGCGACGACGTCGCGACGATCGCCCGTCCGAACGACTTTTACCTCGACGCGCACCGTCGCATTTACCGGCGTTTGCTCGAAATGAACGCCGCGTCGACCGGGATCGACCTCACCCTGTTGGTCGACCAACTGCGCGAGAGCGGCGAATTGGAAGAGGTCGGCGGGGAAGCCTATTTGGCCGAATTGATGAGTTCGGTGCAGGTAACGGCGCACGCGGCCCGGTACGCCGAAATCGTTCAGAAAAACGCGATACGACGGCAATTAATCGAAACGAGCGAACGCATCTTGCGCGACGCTTACGAGCCGGAGTTCGGGCCGAAAGAGTTGGTCGCGCAGGCGGAAGAGCGGATTTTCGCGATTAACGACGACCGCGGCGTCGGGAATTTGCAGTCGATGGGCGAATTGATGCAGGACGTCTTTCACTTGATCGACGCGCGGGCGTCCGGCGAAGTCGACGGCGTGCCGACCGGCTTCATCGACCTCGACGGCATGCTCGGCGGCTTGCACGGCTCGGAGCTGATCATTTTGGCGGCGCGTCCGTCGATGGGGAAAACGGCGTTCGCGACGAACATCGCGGACTACGTCGCCGTCGAAGCGAAGCAACCGGTGTTGTTTTTCAGCTTGGAAATGGCGAAAACGGAACTTGCGCTCCGCATGTTGTGCGCTCGCGGTCGCATTCCGGGCGAACGGTTGCGCGGCGCCCTTTCCGGAAAAGACCAACAGAATTTTAGTCGCGTCGCGTCGATTCTTAGCGCGGCGCCTCTTTATATCGACGACACGCCGACGCGGACGGTAACGGAAATCGGCGCGGTCGCCCGACGCTTAAAGCGTCAAGAGGGGCTCGGGCTCATCGTTATCGACTACCTCGGGCTGATCGAGCCGGACAACTCGAGCGACCCGCGTCAGGAACAGGTCGCGAAAATCGCGCGGCGGCTTAAGGGGCTGGCTCGCGAGCTGAACGTGCCGGTGCTTTGCCTCGCGCAGCTCAACCGGCAGACCGAAGCGATGAAAGACAACCGGCCGCGGCTCAGTCACCTTCGCGAATCGGGCGCCATCGAGCAGGACGCCGACGTCGTTATGTTCGTGCACCGCGAAGAATATTATCATACGAAGGAAGAGGCGCAAGAAAAGGGGCTGACCGGCACGGCGGAAATCATCGTCGCGAAACAGCGCAACGGGCCGGTCGGCGACGTTAAAGTCGCTTGGATGAGCAAATACACGCTCTTCGCAAACCTTGCGCAACACGAAGAACCGGGAAGTTACGAAGAGTTTGATGATTTTGCCGGTTTTGGGGGCGGCGACGGGTTCGACGACGGCGGTTTTTGACGAAAAATAAAAAAACGACGTCGCAAAACGGCGCGTCGAGGTCTTTATATAAGTAAGAAAACGTTTTTTCGTCGAGCGGCGACGTTCGGCGAAGCGAGCGTCGGACTTGTTATTGTTTTTCGGAGTGAAAAGCGCGGTTGGGCGGAAACGTCGAGCGCAAATTGGTAAACGTTGGTTTAAAAGGGGTTGGTGTTGAAATGAGAGCGTTGGTAACGGGCGGCGGCGGTTTTTTGGGCGCGTATCTCGTCGAGCAACTCTTGGCGGACGGCGTCGAAACGCGGACGTTGGGGCGGCGACCGCGAGCGTTCCTGCAGGCGCTTGGCGTCGACGAACGGCTCGGCGATTTGCGCAATTTCGACGACGTCGACGCGGCGGTCGACGGTTGCGACGTCGTGTATCATATCGCGGCGTATCCGAGCGTTTCGATGGACCCGCGCCCTTATTACGAAACGAACGTTCTCGGGTCGAAACACGTTGTCGCCGCTTGTCTTAAACGCAAAGTTCGCAAGCTCGTTTACACCAGCACGCAGTGCGTCGCGAACACGATCGAGTCGCAGGAGGGGATCGACGAAACGACGCCGTACGCGCCGCGCTTCCTCGGTTGGTACCAAATGACGAAGGCGATCGCGGAGCAGTTTATTCGGGCGGCGAACTACGCGCCTTGGACGGACGATTACGACTTTGGCGGCGTCGACCTTTCGGAGTCGCGGTTCCGTTCGTTGAACTCGAAATTCGATTTTCCGCGTCCGGAGCGCGACCCGAACCGCGAGGATACGCTGATGACGGTCGCCTTGCGTCCGCACCTGATTTGGGGCCCGCGCGACCAACACTTGGCGCCGCGTCTTTTCGAACGGGCCCGGGCCGGCAAGCTCAAGCGCGTCGGCGACGGAAAGAACATGCTGGCGACGATTTACGTCGAAAACTGCGCGACGGCGCACCGGATGGCGGCGGACGCGTTGGTTCCCGGAAGTCCGGTTCCCGGCTCGGTTTACTATATTTCGCAGGACGAGCCGTTGAACTGTTGGAAGTGGATCGACGAGTTGTTGGCGATCGTCGGCGAACCTCCGGTGAAGAAGAGCGTTTCGTTCAAGACGGCTTGGCGCGTCGGCGCGATTTTGGAGCGCGTTTACCGCTGGGCCGGTTGGAAGTCGGAGCCGACGATGACGCGGTTCTTGGCGACGCAACTGGCGAAGTCGTATTGGTACGACGTGTCGCGAGCGAAGCGCGAACTCGGTTTTACTCCGGCGATTTCGACCGAGGAGGGGATGCGCCGCTGGGCGGAAGAGTTGCGCGAAAAGAAGGCGTAACGCGACGCGGCGTCGGCGTTAAGTTGCGTCGCGTCGAAAGTTAGCGTTTGGTCGACGAGAAAACGCGAGCGCAAAACGCCGTCGAGTTTTTGGGAGTTGGCGTTTTGTCGTCGCGTCGTTGCAAGGATTTTGACTAAAACGCCGCCGAGCTTTTGGTTGGCGTTTTGTCGTCGCGTTGTTGCAAGGATTTTGGCGAAAACGCCGTCGAGCTTTTGAGGGGCTCGGCGGCGTTTTTTTTGTTGGAGCGATTGATTTTTTAAACGTTTTGCGTTAAAATGAACGCGTCGAGCGACGCAAAGACGCTTTGCCGCGTCGCGTCGCGGGCTTTTTTTGGAAAAAATCGGCGAAATTTTGCGATTTTTGCGTTAAATTTTAACGTCGAGCCCTCTTAAGAAGCAAATAATGGATAAAACGAACGAACGACGAGAAAACGGCTAATTCCTCGCGCCGCGTTTGGGAACGCTCCTCCGCGTTGTAAAGCAATATAAAATAAAAAGATAAGATAAAGGAAACGGTAA
This sequence comes from Thermoguttaceae bacterium, assembly GCA_017466305.1. Classification (GTDB taxonomy): domain Bacteria; phylum Planctomycetota; class Planctomycetia; order Pirellulales; family Thermoguttaceae; genus RUG369. The sequence goes on along the minus strand of JAFTUJ010000255.1, from coordinate 4,573 downwards.
TGCCGACAAACGAAACCAACCCGACCCCGAACCCGGCGAGCGATTTCGATTGGAAAGTCGACGAAGAAACCGGCGGCGTCAAAATAACCGGCGTTCGCAACAAAACCGCGACGCGAATCGTCGTCCCGGAAGAAATCGACGGTCGGCCCGTAACCGCGTTTCAGTTCGGCAATTATAGGGAACATTGCGACTGTTTGCAGTGCTATTATAGGGAACATTGCGACTATTTGCAGTCTCTGGTTTTGAATAGCCGTTGTGCTTCGTTGACCTTCGGTGAGCTAGAATGCTTTAATTCTCTTCGCGTTCTAACGGAAATTATCGTTCCGCCGAACCATCCGAAAGTTTGTTCCGTCGACGGCGTTCTTTTCTCCGCCGACGGGAAAGTGTTGTGGGCCTATCCCGCTGGAAAAACCGACGAAGAATACGTCGTGCCTGACGGCGTCGAAGAGATTTGGAATATAGCGTTTCGGCGTAATCCTTTCCTTAAGTCGTTAACGTTTCCCGCAAGCTGGAAGGGGGTGAAGGGCGATTTCGACCGCGGAAAGCTCGTAGGCGGACCCGCGTTAACGGAATTTCGCGTCGCGCCGAGAAATCCGAACTATTACGCCGTCGACGGCGTTCTCTTTGCGGGAGGCGAGAACGGCATGCGCGGTTTGTACGCGTATCCGCCGGGGAAAAAGGAGCGAACGTACGCCATTCCCGACAACGTGGATTACTTGGAGTGCGCGGCGTTTAATAAGTGCGTCCATTTGCGTTTGGTTTCGTTTCCTGAAAAAGAAGAATTCATCGACGCGTGTTGCAACGGTTGCAATGCATTTGAGGGGTGCGACCGGCGTTTAAAATTTAAGGGCAAAGGCGCACGGTCTTTTGCCGAGCGTTTTGCTGGACGCATGGAGAAATATTGTGTCGAGTCCGTTATGACGGAGGATTCGCGCGGCGACAACTGGAAAAAAGGAAAAAGACCGCCGCGTGTCGTTTGGATGAACGATCGCGACGGAAACTATGTGTTGCAGAAATTTAACGATGAAAGAGCGACGTCGTTTAGCGTTCCGGAACGCTATGAAGGACGTCGTGTAACGCGAATCGGCGCTCGCGCTTTCGCCAACTGCGGTCGTCTGAGAGAAGTAACGCTTCCCGAAACGATGCGCGTTATTGAAAAGGAAGCGTTTTGGGGGTGCGAGTCGTTGCGCTCGATTACCTTTGGCGGCAAGGAGTTGCAAATCGGCGCGGGGGCGTTTGCGGAGTGCGAGAGTCTTGCGAAAATTACCTTGCCCGAGACGTTGCGAGTCGTCGAAGAAAAAACGTTTTGGGAATGTAAGTCGTTACGCTCGGCAACGTTCGGTTCCCAATTGCGCGAGATTAGCTGGGATGCGTTTTACCTTTGCAGTTCGCTAACGTCGGCAACGCTTCCGGATTCCGCGCCCGACAAGATTCGACGCGTTTTTCAAGGGAAAAAGTTGCGTTTAACGCCGACGGCTTCGCCTCGTTTACGTCTTATCGACGACGTTCTTTTTACAGCGGACGGTAAGACGTTGTTGAGTTGTCCGCGCGATAAAAGCGGCGAATACGTCGTTCCGGACGGCGTCGAAGTTATCGGCGACAGCGCGTTTGACGGTTGCACATCGCTAACGTCGGTAACGCTTCCCGCCGGTTTGCAAACGATCGACGGCGTCGCATTTTACGGTTGTGATTTGCTAACGTCAGTAACGTTTCCGGTCGGTTTGCAGACGATCGGCAGTCACGCATTTTTTCGTTGCCAATTACTAACGTCTGTAACGCTTCCCGCCGGTTTACAAACGCTTGGCAACGAGGCGTTTTCCTATTGCGGCGCCGATTTAACGCTTTACGCCCCGGCGGGTTCCGTCGCGGAGGAATACGCTCGTAAAAACGGTTTGCGATTTGAAGCGGTCGACGCGGAAACGGGAACGAGCGACGCCGACGACGGCGAGTAGCGGAAGCGTCTCGTCGGCTTGCGGGAAGCGTGGAAAAGGACGCGTCGCGAAACGTCAAACGCCGTCGAGCTTTTGGGGCTTGGCGTTCTTGTCCGCGCGTCGTTGCAAGGATTTTGGCGAAAACGCCGTCGAGCTTTTTAAGGGCTCGGCGGCGTTTTTTTTGGTCGACGCTTTGTCGCGGGGAAGCGGGGCGAGCGTCGACGGTTGGCGAGACGTTAAAATATTAACGCGTCAAAGCGTTAAAGCGCGGCGTTTAGGCGCGGAGCGACGCTTTCAGTTCGCGGAGTTTCGGGAGCGCTTCCGACGTCAGTTTTTCGCCGTCGCGCAGCGCGGAGCGGTACGCCTTGTCGAGTTCGTCGGCGGCGAGGCAGTCGGCGAGCGCGGCGGTCGAGTCGCGTTTTTCGAGGTAAGCGCAGGCCCGTTCGAAGAGGCATTCGGTTAGCGCGGCGAAGTTGTCCGTCGCCCAACGGTCGACGAGGAAACGTCGTTCCGCGCCGTCGCAAGAATGACCGCAACCGCCGCAACCGCAACCGTTTTCGTCGTGTTTGTGTTCGCCGCGACAACCGCCGCCGCAGGAGTGCGACTCGGCGTCGTGGTCGTGTCCGCAACCGCAGGAGTGCGACGCGTCGTCGTGGTCGTGTCCGCAACCGCAGGAGTGCGACGCGTCGTCGTGGTCGTGTCCGCCGCAGCAACCGCCGCCGCAAGAATGCGACTCTTCGCCGCGAAGCGTTCCGATAAGGTCGTCGGCGACGCGGGTTTGCAGCTCGATCGCGCGGGTCAGGTCGGCGATCAGGTTTTTCGTATTCCCGGCGGCTTTGCGAACGAGCGCGCGGCGTTGGGCGGCGATCGCGAGCCCTTCCAAGAGCGGCGTTTCGTCGGAGTTCGCGAAGTCTTCGAACGTGTCGAGGACGTCGTCGTAAATCTTGGCGGCTTCGTCGGTTCGGTCGTCGTTGTAAAGAAGTTCGGCGCGTTGCATCGTCGCGTCGAAGAGATCGACGCAGGCGTCCGTTTCGCCGCAAGCGATCGCGGATTCGTAACAACCGCAGGCTTCGGCGAGCATTGCGAGCGTTTCGTCGAGGTCGGCGGCGCCGCGCGTCGGAGCGTTCGCGACGTAAAGGGTCAGCGCGTCGGCCAAATCGCGTTTGTACTCCGTTTGACCGCCGGCGACGAGACGACGATAAACGTCGATAGCGCGGCGAGTTAACTCGTTCGCTTCGTCGACTTCCGGGCCCTCGGCGTCCTCTTCGGCGAGCGACGCGCGGAGGAAGTCGGCCTTCGTAACGAGCGTTTTGGCGAGGTAGAAGAGCGCTTCGGCGTTCGCGGACGGCTCCGCGTCGGCGAGCGTTTGGAACTCTTCCGCCGCTTCGTCGAGGAGGTCGAACGCGTCGGCGCGACGTCCGACTTCGAAGAAAATCGCCGCCCGATTCAGCTTGACGCCAACCAAGTCGAGGCGCGCTTCGCGGTCGCCGAATTCGACGAGACGAGCGTTCGCTTCCGCCGCCTTAACGTATTGTTCTTCCGCGTCTTCGAGTTCGCCTTCGTCGTTGAGAAGAATCGCGTAATTCAGGCGCGCCGCCGCGAGCGTTTTGAGCGTTTCGACCGACTCGCCGTTCGCGTCGAGCCGATTTTCGAGCCGTTCGAACGCCGCCGCGTAATCGTCCGACGCGCCGTCGACTTCGCCTTCCTCTTGACGGCGGACGGCGCGGGTCAGGAACGCTTGAATTAGCTCCGATTCGAGTTCGTCGGCGTTTTCCGGCGCTTCGTCGAGCGCGGCGGTCAGCTCTTCGATTCGGGCGTCGGTTTGCGCGACGAATTCGTCGTATTCGCGGAGTTGGTCGGCGCTTAGGTTGAAGTTGAAATCGGCGTCCGCGTCCGCGTCGTCCGAATCGCCATCGTCGTCTTTGTTGCCGCCGCGACAGCCGCAACCGCAGGCCGTCATGAGGGCGGCGCAGGTCGCGGAAACGTTCCAGAAAGTCGGCGACGTAAGCGCGTCGCGAAGGAGTTCAACAAGGGAAGTCGTCATTATTATTAATACGTCCGTTGAGCAAAGGGGAAAACGGCGGCGAAACGGGGCGAGCCGCGCCGTCGTCCGGCCCGCTTTCATTAATTTACCCGAACCGCGCGACGGCGCAAGGGGCGGGGGCGGTTTTCGACCCGAAAAAGTCGCCGCGTCGGGTTGCGTTAACGTCGGAGAGGGGCGGCGGGAACGGTTTTCGACGTTTTTTTCGTCGGCGCGGAACTTTCGGGAATTTTCGGAAGGAAAGCGCGTCTAAAATTTGCGCGACGTTAACAAAAACGCGGCGCTTTTAGCGATTACTACGAAGAAACCGGCGTCGGCGTTCCGAAAAAGTTCAAGTTGGCTCCGCGGTCGACCGATATTAAAGTAACCGTCGACGCGATAATCGTTAAAATCGGAACATTGCGCGGGAAAAACGAATTTTTTCGCGTTTTTGCGCTCCGTTTCCTTGACGCGAAACGTCGGCGCCGATTATAATAATTTTTTGCGCGGGCTGGGTTTCGTCGCCTGCCTTGAAATTACGTACTTTTCTTGCGAAGGTAAAAATAACGCGGAAGTCGGTCGGACGGAGTCCGGCGGCGGTCGCGGCGTTTTTTATTATTTT
>JAFTUJ010000254.1 GCA_017466305.1 Thermoguttaceae bacterium | reverse complement strand
GCTCATCGTCGAAGTTCACAACAACCCGCCGAAAGCGCTTTGCGACGGCGCGCAATCCCTTACGCCAAACGCCTTTGCAACGATGATGAAAGATATCGAAGCGATTCGCCCGTTTGCGTACCGCGGTTGAGCGAGGCGGTAAAACGCGTTGTTTGAATTGTTTAAAAAATGACTCGAATAAAGTAAAATCAAAAACGGTCGGCGCGTGGGAGATTCGACGTCGAAAACGCGCCGCAACCGTCGATAGAATAAGGAATAAAGAAAATGACGAATCTCGAAGAACAAAGAAACCGAATCGACGCGATCGACGAACAGATCGTGAAACTTTTCCGCGAACGTATGGACGTCGCGGCGGAAGTCGCCCGTTACAAGAAGGAACACGGCGTTAAGGTGTTGTCGCAAGAGCGCGAACGCGACGTTGTGTACCACGCCGCGGACGCTGTTGGCGAAGAGTTGGAAGAATACGTTAAATCGTTCTATAACGTGCTTTTGGACTTGAGTCGCGACTACCAACGGGAAAAGATCGACATTCCGTCGCCGTTCGTCGATTCGGTTCGCAAAGCGCTCGAAGAAACGCCCGGTTTCTTCCCGCATAAGGCGACCGTCGCTTGCCAAGGCGTTGAAGGCGCGTACTCGCAACAGGCTTGCGACAAATTGTTCTCGATTCCGAAAATCTTCTATTTCAAGAACTTCGAAGGCGTCTGCCAAGCGGTCGATTCCGGAATGTGCCGATATGGGATTCTGCCGATCGAAAACAGCTCCGCCGGTTCCGTCAACGCCGTTTACGACCTGACGCGCAAATATAACTTCCATATTGTTCGGTGTTTAAAGCTGAAGGTCGAGCACAACCTCCTCGCGAAACCGGGCGTCAAACTGAGCGATATTCGCGAAATCGTGTCGCACGAACAAGCGCTCCTCCAATGCGGCGAATTTTTGAAAAAACATCCGGAAATCAAAGCGACCGTCTGCGAGAACACCGCCGTCGCGGCGCGCATTGTCGCGAATTCTGATCGAACCGATTTCGCGGCGATCGCAAGCGGTTCCTGCGCCGAGATTTACGGGCTTGCGTCGTTGAGCGAACGCATTCAAAACAGCGATCACAACTACACGCGCTTCATCTGCATTTCGAAGAATCTCGAAATCTATCCGGACGGCGACAAAATTACGTTCACGACGACGCTATCTCACCGCCCGGGCGCGCTTTACAACTTGATTTCGCGCTTCGCGTCGCTGGGGTTGAACGTTTGTAAAATCGAGAGCCGCCCGATTCTTGGCAAAGACTTCGAGTTCCGGTTCTATTTCGACGTCGAAGGGACGCTTCGTTCGGAACCGACGTTGAAAATGTTGGCGCAACTCGAAAGCGAAGGCGGTTTCGAATTCCTCGGCGCTTACCGCGAACAGTTGTAACGATTGATTCGCTTTGCCGACGCTCGTCGTTGGATTTTCTTCGCAAAGAACCCGTCTAAACGCTTTTATTGAAGTTGTTTGGACGGGTTTTTGCGCGCCGTTTGCCTTTTGCGGAACGAAGTCGAGCGTTGGAAGACGCGGCGTCGCATAAATAACGTTAAAAGATGTAACGCAAAACGAATGAAGCGCGTTCGAGCGGAAGGTCGGTTAACGTCGCGACGCCGCCGTTTTAACGCGTTTGAAAATGTCGGCGTTGCGCGACGGCGGTTTTCTCCGCGACGGAACCGCTTGGCGCGTAAACGGTTAAGTCGTCGGGGCAACCGTCGAAAACGTCGTCGCCGATTTCCTTGACGCTCGCCGGGAAAACGACGTTCGTTAGCGCCGCGGCGTTTTTGAAGACGCGCGAACCAAGCGTCGCGAAACCGTCCGGAAATTCGAGCGAACGGAGCGCCGAACAACCGTAAAACGCGCCGGCGCCGACGGTTAGGAGACCCGGGGATAACGTCGCGTCGGTAAGCGCCGAACAACCGGAAAACGCGCTTGGGCCAATCGTCGCAACGCTTGCCGGCGTCGCGATCGACGTTAGCGACGAACAATCGCAAAACGCGTTTTGACCGATAGTTAGGAGACCTTCGGGAAGCGTCGCGGAGGTTAGCGCGACGCAACCGGCGAACGCCGCGCGGTCGACGAGGCGGAGGTTTTCGGAGAGTATGACAGTTTGAAGCGCTTAGCGGTCGGCAAAGGCGCGCTTGCCGATTCGCGTTACCGGGCGACCGTCGATTTCCGCCGGAACGAAAACGCCGCGAGCGTTTGGATTGCGGAACCGAAGTATTGCAATTCCGCCGTTTGCGTCAGGTCGCCAATCGAAATCGCTCGCCGGGTTGGGCGTCGCTTCGAAGGGGAAACGATACTTTCGCGCGGCTTCTTCGACGCTGGAATCGAAAACGCCGGCGATTACGAGACTTGCGTTGGGGAAACAAACTCTGTTAAGTTCCGCGTTAAAGTAAGGCGGGAAAACGATTTTTGTCAACAAATCGCATTGGCTAAAAGCGTCGTAGGCGACGTCGGCGACGCCGTCCGGAATTGTGTAAACGCCGTAACGCGTGACGGGACAACGTATTAGGGTGTTGCCGTCGGCGCTAAGGAGGACGCCGTCGATCGAGCGTAAATAAGGATTCTCCGGCGCGACGACGAAAGCCTCGAGAGGGGAATCGCAGTAAAACTCGTCGACGTCGAGAGAAGCGGGGAATGTTATGCGATGTAAATTGACGTCGCGCGGAAGCGAAAGGTAATCAAGTTTGCGAAAACCGTTCGCGAACGCGATTGAACCTAGTATAGGTTGAGAATCGCAGCAATAGCGACCGTATTCAAGAATGACACTGGAGACAGGATAACCGTCGATTTCCGCCGGAACGACGAGGTCGTAACACTCGCCGCTTTCCCGATAATATTCATAGGTAAAACTATGGCATAACTCGCTTATTCGATTGATCTTAGCGCAACCGTTTTTGAGCGTCCAGTCGAAAAATTCGGCGGGACTCGCGGGAAGCGGCGGCGTGTAAATGAAACGTTCCGGAGCGAGCGTGGAAGAACTGAAATTGAGCGCGAATTCCTCGGCGTAACTCTCCACTGCGGAACCGGGGGCGCCGACGACGGCGGAGTAGTTTACGAAGTTTTGGTAATGTGTTTTGTCGAAAGAAGAGCCAAACGCGTCGACCCCTATCGATGTAACGCTTGGCGGAACGTAAACGCCTTTTAACGCGCAGTTTGCGGGAAAGGCTCCGCTCGCGATCGTTTCGACGCCGTCCGGGATCGCGTAAAATTTGAGCGACTTATTGTCGTAACGAACAAGCGTTTTACCGTCGTCGGTAAAGAGAACGTCGTCGACGGAACGTAAATCGTCGACGTTTAAGTCGTTGAATTCAATGCGATGGTAACGTTCCGGGCGCGGCGCGGGCGGCGGCGTTTGTGCTTTCGGCGGGTCGTACCCGAACGCGTCGCGTCCGAGTTCTTCGACGTCGTCGGGAAGACGAAACGTTTTATCGCGGGAGACTTTAGCGTTATAAAACGCAGCGGCGCCGATCGATTTTAAGCCGCCGGGGAGTGTTACAGACGTTAATGATTGACAACCGCAAAACGCGCGGTCGCCGATATTTTCTAAGCCGTCGGGGAGTGTTACAGACGTTAATTTATCGCAGTATAAAAACGCGCCGGCGCCGATAGTTTCGACGCCGTCGGGGACGACGTAGTCTCCGCTTTTTTCGCGCGGACAACTTAGAAGCGTTTTACCGTCGGCGGTGAAGAGGACGCCGTCGGCGGCAAAATGTAGCCGAGGGGTTGCGGCTGGCGTTAACCGAATGGCGGAGAGGGGGAAACGGCGGCAACAATCGTAGGACGCGGAATCGGGGAATGTTACAGACGTTAATTTGTCGCAGCCGCTAAACGCGTCGACGCCGATATTTTTTAAGCCGTCGGGAAATGTTATAGACGTTAACGCGTTGCATTTGTAAAACGCGTAGTCGTCGATAGTTTCGACGCCGTCGGGGACGACGTAGTCTCCGCTTTTATCGCGCGGACAGCTTAGGAGCGTTTTGCCGTCGCCGCTGAAGACGACGCTGTCGACGGAACGGAAATGTCGCGGCGTTTCGCGAAACGTCGTCGTAAGCCCAAACTCGCGGGAAATTCTGGAACTCGCGTAATGGAAGCTCTTAAAGCTTGCGGGAAGCGTGAGCGATTTAAGGGCTTGGTAAAAATCGCTACTGCAACCGAACGCGCCGGGAGCAAAGGTTTCGACGCCGTCTGGAACGTTGTAAGTCTCTTGATTTTTTCTAATAGGGTAACGCAGTAGCGTTTTTCCATCGGCGGTGAAAAGAACGCCGTCGATGGAGCGCAAGGTAGGATGTTCCGGCGCGACGCAAAACTCGGCGGCGTCAATTGTTTGATAGTCAAACGCTTGTAAAGAACACGGAATTACAAGGCGACAAAAGTGCGATCTTGCAAATGAGTAACGACCGAGTTCTTGAAAGTTTTCCGGAAGCGTTACCGTATGCGCGCGCGACGGGCGAATAAAATTGTAGGCAACGCTGGAAATAAACTTAAACGCGTAGTCGCCGATTTTCTTAAGCGTCGACGGAAAATCAAGTCCGGCTACCGGCGCGTAGGCAAACGCGTCGGCGCCAATTTCCGCAAGGCCTTCGTTGAGTTTTATTGAACGGAGCGCGCTGTCCATAAACGCTTCTTTGCCAATGATTTGAAGCGTTTTTGGAAGCTCGACGGCAATGAGCGAATAGACGTCGGCAAACGCGCCGTCGGCGATGCGTTCGACTCCGTCCGGAACGACGTATTTCGCGTCGGCGACGCGTTTTGCGGGGGGATAACGCAACAACGTTTTGCCGTCGGCGGTGAAAAGAACGCCGTCGACTGATTGTAACGACTTGTTGGCGGCGGCGACTTCGAAACGCGCAAGGGCGGGAATTTTGGGAAAAGCGTTCCGAGCGACGCGCTCGACTTCGGCGGGGACGAGGAACGTATCTCCTTTTTTCGCCGATGGATAGGCGACGAACTCCTTGCCGTCGGCGGTAAAGAGAACGCCGTCGACGGCGCGAAAACGCGCGTTGCCGGGGGTAACGCGGATTTGCGTTAACTTCTCGTGCCGCGCGAACGCGTCGTCGGCGACGGTATGTAAATTATCGGAGAGCGTTACGGAGGTTAATACGCTGTCGTCGGACGGCGGCCCGAAAAGTTCCGTTACCGGCAGACCGTCGATTTCGGCGGGGAGTACGACGGTTTCTAAGGCGTTGTATTTTAAAGAGATCTTAACGATTTGAGCGCAGGCGACGGGATCGAAACCGACGCGCCAATCGAAGTCGGACGCGGATTTGGAACGCGGCGGTTTGCGTTGGACGGAGTCATAAACGACCTTTCGAGAAATTGACCGCATTTGCGCGAAAGTGCGTAAGCGTTGAAAAATAACGAAATAAGGTTGGGAGGACGACGCGAACGACGGCGAGAAAGCCGCCTTCGCGTCGAGACGATAACAAACGAGGCGTTTTTTGAAGGAAGTCGGGCCCGACTTTTAACGCCCGAAAACACGAAGTTTGACACGGTGTAACAACGCCGCGTCAAACGAGCGAGGGAAGCGAGTTTAACGCGTTTCGAAACGGAGACGGTAGGTCGCGGCGCGTTTCTCGGCGTCGGAACCGCTTGGAACGTAAACGGTTAGATAGGACGCGCAATTGAAGAACGTATGGAACGCGAACCAAAGCGCGCCGTCGGGGAGCGTTGCCGACCGCAACGAACGGCAGCCGTTAAACGCGTTGTCGCCGATCGATTCCAAACCGCTCGGGAACTCGACCGACTCCAAGGCGTCGCAACCGAAAAACGCGGCGTCGCCGACCGCTTGAAGACCGTTCGGAAACGCGATCGAACGCAACGTTCGGGCGTTGTAAAACGCTTTCGCGGCGATAGTTGCGACGCCGTCGGGAACGACGTATTCCGTTTTCGGTTCGAGGCAAGCTAAAAGGGTTTGACCGTCCGCGCTGAAAAGGACGCCGTCGAGCGTTTGCGTTTGAAATTCGTCGAGCGATAGGACGTCGCAAGACGGGAACGCTTCAGACGCGATTTGTCGGGCGAGCGGGGAAACGTCTTTGAAAGCGACGACGTGTAATCCATCGCATTCGGCGAACGCCGCGGCGTCGACGGTCGGCGTTTCGCCGGTAAACGTCGACGTTCGCAACGCGCGGCAACCGAAGAACGCTTTTCTCGCGATCGATTTAACCGACGGCGGGAAAAGAAGTTGCGTCAATGAAGCGCAACCGGAAAAGGCGCGCTTGCCGATCGTTTCGACGCCGTCCGGAAGGGCGACGGTCGTTAGCGCCGCGCAGTTTTCGAACGCGTTCGATTCGATTTTGCGAAGCGTCGACGGGAGCGAAATTGCCGCGAGCGACGAACAACCGTAAAAGGTCGAGCCGCGAAGGACTTCGAGCGTTTCCGGAAGCGCGACGGAACGTAATGATTCGCAGCCGGAGAACGACGCGAAACCGAGCGTTTCGAGGCGTTTAGGAAGCGCGAGCGTCGCAAGGTTCGAACATCCGCTAAACGCGAGGACGCCGACGTCGCGCAAACCGTCCGGGAGCGAAATCGCCGTCAGCGATTTGACGGCGGAAAACGCGCTCGAGCCGACGCTTACGACGCTCGACGGAACCGCGTAATCGGCGGCGACGCGTCCGATCGGGTAACGCAAAAGCGTCGTTAGGGCGGCGTCGAAGAGGACGCCGTCGAGCGAGCGGAAGCGCGGGTTTTCCGCCGAAACGTCGATCGCGGTCAAGGAGTCGCAGAAGGAAAACGCGTGTTCGCCGATACTTACGACCGTCGCGGGGATAAAAATCGAGTCGAGCGCGGAGCACGCGGAGAAGGCTTTCGCCGCGATTTTTTCGAGATTGCGCGGGAGACGTAAACTCGCGAGGGACGAACATTTGGCGAACGCGCTTTCCCCGATCGTTCGCAAACCTTCGGAAAAATCGACTTGCGAAAGCGACGAACAGCCGAAAAACGCCTTTTTTTCAAGCGTCGCGAGTCGAGGCGGAAGGGCGACGGAACGAAGCGAAACGCAACCGGAAAACGCGCTTTCGCCAAGGGTTAGGAGCGACGGAGGACGCGGCGCCGACGCGAGCGCCGGACACTTGGCGAACGCGAACGCGCCGATCGTTTCGAGCCCGAGCGGAAGGACGACGGAAGTTAACGACGCGCAGTCGCAAAACGCGCTTTTGTCGAGCGTTTTCAAGGCGTTAGGAAGGACGACCGTCGCGAGCGCGCCGCAAGCGCAGAACGTCGCGACGCCGATTTTGGCGAGCGTTTCCGGAAGGTCGATCGATTCGAGCGCTTCGCAACCGTAAAACGCGCCGTCGCCGAGGGTTCGGAGCGATTTAGGGAGAACGACGCTCGTTAGCGCGACGCAGTTTTCAAACGCGCTTGAGCCGATCGTTTCGAGCGTTTCCGGAAGGTCGAGCGACGCGAGCGCGGAGCAACCGTAAAACGCGTCGGCGCCAATCGTTCGGACCCCAAAAGGAAGGGAAATCGACGTTAACGACGTCGCGTCGCGGAACGCGCCGTCGGCGATCGCGGTTACCGGGCGACCGGCGATTTGCGACGGAATGACGCAGCCGGTCGCGCTTTTGTCGAGGAAGCGGGCGATTGCGACGCCGTCGGTATTGGCGTCGACGGTCCATTCGAAGGCGGAGAGGGGCGACGGTTGCCGGGCGGTTTGGAGGTTGCGCGGGTCTTGCATTGGTTGC
>JAFTUJ010000253.1 GCA_017466305.1 Thermoguttaceae bacterium | reverse complement strand
GGAAGACGAAGTTGGCGAAATTCTCAAGCACGGAACGCTGTCGGTAGGGTTTATCGGCTTGGCGGAGACGCTAAAAGCGCTGATCGGCGTTCACCACGGCGAAAGCGTCGAAGCGCAAAAGCTCGGGCTTGAAATCGTCGGTTTTATGCGCAAATACCTCGACGGCGTCGCGCAAGCGAAGCAACTGAACTTCTCGCTCCTGGCGACGCCGGCCGAAGGGCTTTCGGGCCGTTTCGTCAAGATCGACCGCAAAAAGTTCGGCTCGATCGAAGGCGTCACCGACCGCGAATATTACACGAACAGCTTCCACGTTCCGGTTCACTTCCACGTTCCGTGTTGGCAAAAAATCCAACTCGAAGCGCCGTATCACGCGCTGACGAACGCCGGACACATCACCTACGTCGAGCTGGACGGCGACGCGTCGCAAAATTTGGACGCGTTCGAAAAAATCGTTTGCGCGATGCGCAAAGCGGGCGTCGGTTACGGCGCGATCAATCATCCGATCGACTCCGACCCGGTTTGCGGTTTTAACGGCGTTATCAACGGCGACGTTTGCCCGAAATGCGGTCGCAAAGAAACGCCGGACGCTCCGTTCGAACGCGTTCGCCGCATCACCGGCTACCTCGTCGGGACGCTCGACCGTTTCAACGACGCGAAACGGTCCGAAGTTCGGGACCGCGTTTCGCATTCGACCGCCTGCCCGGTCGCGCAAAACGCCGAATCGAACGGGAGCGCCGAATGACGCGACTTCGTATCGCGGGCCGTGTCGACGATTCGATCGTCGACGGGCCCGGCGTCCGGTACGCGCTTTTCACGCAGGGGTGCCCGCGCGCCTGTCCCGGCTGTCATAATCCGCAAACTCAGCCGCTCGAAGGGGGCGAAGAGACGACCGTCGAAGCGATTTTAGCCGAAATCGACGCGAATCCGCTCCTCGACGGCGTTACGTTCAGCGGAGGCGAGCCGTTTTTGCAAGCGGCGGCGCTCGCGGAATTAGCGCGCGAAATCAAAAAGCGCAACCTTAATCTAGCCGCGTACACCGGCTACCTTTGGGAAGAGTTGCTCGCGGCGAACGATCCCGCTTGGAACGCGCTTCTCGCCGAGCTGGACGTCGTCGTCGACGGGCCGTTTGTGCAAGCGTTGCGGAGTTGGACGCTTAAATTCGCCGGGTCGTCGAACCAGCGGTTTATCGACGTTCGACGTTCGTTGCAAGAAGGACGCGTCTTTGAGCTGGAAAGTTGGCGAAACTAGCGCGACTTTAACGTCCCTTGTCGATTAACGACGTTTTTGGCGTTTGCCCGTTCCGCCGTTAGCGACTGTTTGAAATTCAGAACGTTTTCAACGCCGCGTCGCGTTTTATTGCGACGCGGCGTTTTTCTTTTCGCAATCGCCGCGACCTGCCCCGTTTACCGAATTTTTCTCCGTCTCGTTTCCTCGCGCTTCGTTTTTAGCGCTTGCCCGTTAAAACCGGAAAAAACGCGACATTTTCGCGCGCCGACGCTAAAGTCGAACCGACTTTTGGACGTTTTAACGAATAGCCGGTTCGTTTTTTTTCGCACGAACGCGGCGCTTTAACGCGACTTTAACGGTTCTAACGACAAACGGAGGCCAACTTGGCGGGCGAACGGGCGGCGACATTTTTTCGAACGGCGATTTCGGCGACGCTCGGCGCGGCGGCGTTCCTTGTTGGGAGCGCGAACGCGGCGGCGCAGGTCGTTTACTCGTCGCCGCAATTCGACGGCGGTTTCGTTCCCAACGCGACGTCGTTCGGCGCCCCGGTCGTCGTCGGCGACTCCTTCCCGAACGGCGCGCCCGTTTTTAGCGACTTCGGCGCCGCCGGTTTTGTCGGTTCTCCCGATTTTAACAACGCGATTCCGACCGGAACGCCGCTCGGCGGGCAAATTATCGGCGAAGTCCCGTTTAACGGCGACATTAACTCAATTCCGTTGCTGGAACAAAAGCAGCCGAACGCGCCGCGCCCTCTTCCGCGCTTAAACGTTCCGCAAACCGACGCCGATTTCGAAAAGCGCGTCGAGGCGTTGGCGCGCCGCTTCTCAAAACCGCCTCTTTTGATCGAAGGTTCGACGCCGGGCCGTTTGCTCCGTTATTCGCTGATCGGCGGCGTCGACGCGACCTTTCTCGCCCCGAACCGCGCTCTTTCGCCGGAAAATGCGCAAATTGGGCAAAACACAACGACCGCGACGCCCGATTTAGAGCCGATTTACGCGCTCGGCGCGCTTTGTTGGAACGTTCCTTGCGGCGGGCGGCGAATCTTACGCGTCGTCGACGGTCGCCCCTTAGCGAAAGTTGGGTTCGGTTTGCAATCGAAACGCGGCGAACTTCTCGCGGCGTTGGCGTTTGCAAAAATCGACCGAAATTACGAAATTCGAATAAACGACGAGAAATTCCGCGTTCAAGACCTCGTCGACGCGGAAAAACTCGCTTGTTCGAAGGGCGCGAATCTCTCGACGGTCGCCGTCGGGCTCGCCTACTACTCGCAAAATCCGGACGAAACTTGGACGAACGCGTTCGGCGAAACTTGGTCGCTCTCGAAGATTCTCGAACAAGAAACGCGCCGTCCGGTCGATTGGGGCTCGACCGAAGCGACCGACAAACTCCTCGCGCTGACGTTTTTGCTCGATCGTTTAAAGAAGGGTTCGCTCCGCGATTCGCCGGAGTTGAAGCGCGCCGAAGCGACGTTGATCGCCTTATAAGGGCGAATTTGGGCGCTTTTTGACGACGCGACGCTCGCCGAAACGCTCTTTTTCGACGAAAAAGTTAAACTCGAAACGCCGCATATGCGCCTTTACGTCAACGGCGCCCTTCTCCGTTGGTTGACGTTAACCGCGTCGCCGGAGGAACTCCGTTCGGAGAAAGCGCGTCGAGCCGTTTTCGAACTTTGCGGACTCGTCGATCAACTTTTCAACTCGGTCGACGACCTCGACAAGTTGGCGCCGCTCGACGAAGAGTCGCTCGCCGTCGCGATGCAAACGCTCCTTCTTTACCGCGCTCGCGTTAAAAACGCCGCCGCTTCTCCAAATTAACGCCAACCGCCGCAAGCAAACGCGCTTTACCGGTTTCAACTCGACGCAAATTCCGCCAACCGCCGTTAAAGCGCGTTTTCGCCAATCGGGCTATTTTCGCTATTTTCGCAAATATTTCCGTTTTAACCGCTTAACTATTTCCTCCAGTTTGCGCGTTCGCTTTAATCGTCGTAATCGAGACTCCGTTCGTCTTCGTCGAGAATCCAAGCGAGCCGCCCGAGCAAAAGTCCGTAAAGCGCCGTCAAAACGACGAGCGCGAACGGCGCCGCCAACCAAAACGCCGGCGTTTTGAAATATCGGATTCCCAACGCGAGCGGAGCGAAAACGAGCGCCGCCGAAACCGCCCAAAATTGCGTCCAAACAACGATTCGCCGGAGAAAACTCGATAAAACCGCTCCGCAAATCGGCGCGAACGGCCAACCGGCGTAAAGGGTTGAAAGGTAAAAAATCGGGAAGCAAACGCTAAACGACCCGGCGAGCGTCGCCGCGATTCGCCAAACGAGGAGCGAACTTTCCGCCGCGGACGCCGAGTCGGTCGAG
>JAFTUJ010000252.1 GCA_017466305.1 Thermoguttaceae bacterium | reverse complement strand
GTTGGAAATCCGGAACGCCTTGCGGGAACTCGCCAAACGCGAACTCGCGACCGCTTGAAACATTTGAACGAAAGAGGAAACGATGGACGATTTTGAAACGTTGAGTTTTGAAGTTTTGGGGCGCAAGGTCGAACCGGTCGAGCCGAAGCGCGACGTCGAAGCGCCGGTCGAGCCGGAAACCGTCCGCCGCGTTCGCGTCGGGCTCGACGCGTTGACCGCCGAACTCGCCGAAGCGAAAGAGGCGGTCGCGTATCTCGAAGCGCGCGAAAACGAGCTCCTCGCGGAGAAAGCCGAGCTGGCGCGCTCGCTCGACGAAGCGCGAGCGGAGTATAAAGAGCTTGACGCCGAGTTCGACAAGACCGATCGCGAGCTTGCCGTCGCCGAACGCGACGTCGAGCGTTGGCGCGTCGCGCTCGACGTTGCGCTAAACGACGTCGCGTTTTGGAAGCGCGCGGCGTTTTGGTTCGCGGTTTCGTCGCTGTTGGCGGCCGGCGTCGCGGTCGCGGCGTTTAGAAAGTGAAACGACGAGTCAAACTTGAAACAAAAGGAGAAACGAAGATGAGTTGGGAAAACGAACCGACGACGCGTCGTCAAACTTACAAACTTGGGGACTGGACGCCGAACGAAGGCGGGCCGCGACGCGTCGTCCTCTATTCGTTGCGCACGAAACGGATTTACGCGCCGCGTTTGGGCAATCTTCCGGCGGTCGACCTTGCGAAATCGGTCGGAACGCTCGCTTCGGCGATGAAACTCGTTAAAGCGCTCGTTTTGGACGGCAAATTCGAGCCGATTCCGGGCGGTTGGCGTTAAACGCGTTTAATCGGGCGTTTGAGAGCGTCGCGTCGCGGTCGATTCTTTGGTCGAAAACGTCGCGAAAATCGCTGAAACGACGTTCTCGCGCGAGCACGATATCGCGCTAACGCCCCAAAATTCAGAAACGGCGAAAAAATGAAAACGAGAGAGCGAAAAATGGGAATTTCGGTAAAATCGGGCGGCGCGAAGCCGGAGCGTCGCAAGTCGGCGGAGGTGATGAATCTCGAAGAGGTCGCGGCGTTCCTCGGCGTCGCGACGTCGACGATTAAACGGCTGATCGAAGAAGACGGCTTCCCTTGCCGGAAGATCGGCGAGCGTTATTTGTTCGGCTTGCGGGCGGTCGTCGGCTGGGTCAACTTCGACGCGCCGCCCCGTTAAATCCGGAAAAATCGAAAGAGGGCTTGACGTCGGCGCGGCGAAACGTTATCGTCGCGTCGACCTTATCGCAACCTCGCCGAAAAAAACGAGAAAGGATCATCAAAAATGGCGAGCGTATACGAAAGAAACCGCAAGAGCGGAATCGCGCGAGTCGTCCAATTCACCTTGAACGGAGCGCGTCGGACGCTCTATTTGCCGTCGAGTTATTCGCGAGCGGCGGCGGAAGAAATCGCGGGCGTCGTCGAACGTTGCGTCGACGCGCTCGAAACGGGAACGAACGTCGACCGGCGGACGTTCGCTTGGTTTGCGGCGCTCGACGGCGACCTTCGGGAGCGGTTCGAGCGTTGCGGCTTGGTCGAGCCGGAAATTCGGCTTTCGCTCGACGAACTCTTCGACGAGTATTTTCGCGCCGAAGAAAAAGACATGCGACCGATCACCTTCCGGAACAAGATGCGTTCGATGAAAATCTTCTTCGAGCGAGTCGACAAAGCGACGGACGTTTCCGACTTCGGCAAGTCGGACGCGTCGGCGTTTATCGCCGAACTCGACGCGATTTATTCGGAGGCGACCCGGGCGGGCGTCGTTCGGGACGTTTCGCGGGTCTTCGCTTGGGGCGTCGCGAACGAGCTGATCGAGCGGAACCCGTTTTCGGGGCTGAAGCGCGGTTCGTTCAAGAACAAGCGTCGGGAGACGTTCGTTTCGCGAGCGGATTACGCGAAGCTGTTGGACGCGAGTCCGAACCAAGAGACGCGGGCGCTGATCGCGCTTTACCGAATCGGCGGTCTCCGGAAGGAGGAAGCGCTTCGGGCCGAGTGGCGCGACGTCGATTGGGAGGGCGGTCGAATGCTCGTTCGCTCGCCGAAGACGGCGCACATTGGGAAACCGACGCGAATTATTCCGCTTTTTCCGGAATTGCGGGCGGAGTTGGAGGCGCTTTGGGAGCTGGTTCCAGTCGGCGGGAGTCCTTACGTGATCGCGGAGGGGCGCAACCCGAACACCGTTTGGAAGCGGATCGAGCGCGTCGTTTTTTGGTCGGGCCTGCCGCGTTGGGAGCGTCTGATTCAGAACATGCGTTCGAGTCGGTCGAACGAAGTTTACCGCGACTTCGGCTCGATCGCGGAAGCGGAGTGGATCGGACACAACGAATCGACGGCGCGCGAACACTACCTTCACGCGCTGGAAGAGGAATACGCCCGAGCCGCGACGCAACCGACCGGCTCGACGAAAACGCCGACGCCGCTTCCCTTCCCGCGCGACCGAACGTCGGAGTTTTCGTCGCCGGTTCCGGAGGCGCCGCTTCCCGCTTTCGCGTCGCCGCGCGACGAGCAATAAATCAAACGTTATTCGAATTGCAACCAATTTGAAGAATCGGAAAGGAGGTTGCAAATTGGTTGCAAACGAGAGCGATTTTAAGCGATTCTTATCGATTTTTAGCGCAAGCGAAAACGCGAGCAAACGCCAAGAAATCGAGCTAACCCCAATAAAAAAGGGCTTTAACGACGAATCGCTAAAACCCTCGAAAACTATCGGTAGTACCCCCTAGGGGAATCGAACCCCTGTTTGCGGACTGAGACTCCGACGTCCTAGGCCACTAGACGAAGGGGGCGCAAACTTTTATTGATTAATGAGAAAACGACGTTTCACTTCGCGCTCAACATCAATCATGCTCGTATTATCGCCGAAAAACTGAATATGTCAAGCGCTTTTTTGGTTTTTTTGACGCGATTTCCGCTCAAACGCCGACGTAAACGAAAAAAAACTTCACCACCCCTAAAAGTCAAAACAATCGCCGGCGCTAAAATAGGAAATTTGCGCGCCTAACGTTCGACGCACGCGCTCAAACGCGGCGCGTCCGCTGCAGTGCCCCGTAAAATAACGCGTCGGCCAAGCGCGCAACCGTTCGGCTATCGCGTCGAGCGTTCGCTCCGGCGCCGGAATTCCGCGACTCGGAATCGATAAATGAAAACCGCCGATCGCAACGTCCGGCGCCGCGCCCAAAATCGACGTCGCTCGCGTCATCGCCGAAACAATGCCTCGATGCGCGCAACCAACAAAAAGTATTTTTAAGCCGTTTTCTGTCGTAGCAATCAAATGCTGTTCGTGCAGGAATCGGTCGGGACGAAATTCAAACGTCGTTTGCGGCATACGTCCCGGCAAAGTCGACGCAGCCCCCCTAGTTTCGTCCGCAATCGCCCCTCTTCTTCTCTTGCCTTGCTCAACCCCGCCCGCTTCTCCAATTGCTTTAATTCCTTTCTC
>JAFTUJ010000251.1 GCA_017466305.1 Thermoguttaceae bacterium | reverse complement strand
TCCGTGTTCTTGACGCTGGCCATCGTCCAAGTCGGGGTCGGGAGCGGTTCTTTCGGGTTCGCTTCTTCGTTCAGAAGAACCGTCTTCGTTTCGGACGCGGCGGACTTTTCCAAATCCTTGCCGGCTTTCGGGTTAGCGACGAGATAAAAATCGTAGCTCTTGTTCTTGACGCCGTAATAGGTCGTCGAGTTCGTCGCGACGACGGCGTATTGTCGGAACTTGTCCGCCGTCGACTCTTTAAAATACACCGTGTAATTCAGCGCGTTATCGACTTTCGACCATTCCAGCTTAATTTCCGTGTTCTTGACGCTGTGCATCGTCCACGTCGGCGCCGAAAGCGGAGTCGCCGCCCAGGCCGCCGTCGCGACGAACGCGGTTCCGACCGCCAAGAGCGCCGCCAACGCTCGGCGACATTTTTTCAAAATGTTCATCGGTTTTCCTTTCACATTTTGAGACAAATATTAGTTATCGATTCAAACCAAGCGTTCGAATCGCCGTTACGCGAATTCATTTCTTGCGCTTTCGCTTATACAAGACGAGCGCGTTCATTTTTCTCGTCGAAAAACAAGGCGACGAGAAATTTTCTATTTTTCCTATCTTTCCTAAATTTGTCCTAATTTTCATTATAGTAAGAAAAAAAAAAAACAAGCGCCCAGTTTGTCTATTTTCACATTTTCCTGTTTTTTTAACCGACGTCGCCCTTCGTTCTTACGCGCTTTTTTCGCCGATTCTCCGCTTTTTCCCGCGTTCGCCGATTTCTCGAAGACTTTAAAAAATTTTTCGATTTTCTTAAAAATTTCTTGAAATCGCGCTCGTCCGCCGGTATAATAACGACCGAAGCGGCAAAGAAGCCGTCTTGTCGAGCGTTCGCCGTTCGCGCTTAACCCGTTATTTTATTGGAGTTTTACGATGTCGCAACGTTTTTCCCGCCGTTCTTTCCTCGCCGCCGGAACCGGAGCCGCCGCGTTCGCCGCTCTTTCGGGCGCTCAATACGTTAAAGCGCAAGACGCGCCGCAAATCCAAGGTTTCGACGCGACGCAAACGAACGTCGACGCGCAAAACGTTTGGAAACCGTTTACCGACCGCAAGTTGCGCCTCGGAATCGTCGGGTTCGGCCTCTGCCAATTCGGCGCGCAATTCGGTCTACAAGATCACCCGAACGCGGAAGTCGTCGCCGTTTCCGACCTTTTCCCGGATCGCTGCGCCGCGCTCGCCAAGGCTTGCCGCTGCGAAAAAACCTACGAATCGCTCGAAAAAATGCTCGAAGACGACGCGATCGAAGCCGTTTTTATCGCCACCGACGCGCCGAGTCATTGCGATCACGTCCTGAAAGCGTTGAAAGCCGGCAAACACGTCGCCTGCGCCGTCCCGGCCGTTTGGGGTTCGCTCGAAGACGCCGACCGTCTTTTCGACGCGGTAAAAACGTCCGGCTTAACTTACGCGATGTTCGAAACTTCCGCTTACCACGACGCCGTTTACGCCTCGCGCAAAATCTACGAAGCGGGCGGTTTCGGGCGGATGATCTACACCGAAGGCGAATACTACCACTACGGCGCCGGAACGCTCCCGGGCTATAAAGATTGGCGACGCGGCCTCCCGCCGCAATGGTACCCGACGCACTCGAACGCCTATTACACTTGCGTTACCGGCAAGACGTTTACGTCGGTTTCCTGCGTCGGTTGGCGGAGCAAGCTTGAAGAATACCAAAAGGGCGCGAACCCTTACGACAACCCGTTCGGAACCGAAATCGCGCTCTTTGAAACGAGCGAAGGGGGCGCGGCGCGGATGGCGGTCAGCTGGGACAGCGCGGGCTGGGGCGGCGAAGTCGGACGCAACCGCGGCGAAATCGGCGCCTATCAAACGTCCTTCGAACCGCTGAACGACGAAGCGAAGCAAATCGTCGCGAAACTCGGCGACCTCCGCAAACCGGCGCTTCCGCCGAACGTCGGCGCGGGCGGACACGGCGGCTCGCACGGCTACCTCGGCTCGAACTTTATCGAGTCCGTCTTGAAGGGCGTTCGTCCGACCGTCGACGTCGCGACCGCGCTGAACACGACCGTTCCGGGAATCGTCGCGCACCGGTCGGCGCTCAAAGACGGCGAACGGCTCCCGATTCCGCAATACAAACTCGACTGAGCCGGAAGCGAATCGTTAAAATCCGCCATTTAGGAAGCGATTCGTCGGCGGAAACGCGACTTAGGCTCTTGACAAACGCCGCCGCGTCATTAATATAATAACGTCGCGACGAAAAAAGGACGGGAAAACGGGTCGACGGCGCGTCGAAACGCTTTCCCGTTTTGCGTATTTTCGCCGTTTTAACGTTAATTTTTCTTTTTACCGTCGACTCGACCGCCGTCGAGAGGAGCGCGTTATGAAAATCGGAACCGTTAAGGAAATCAAGCAACACGAATACCGCGTCGGGCTTACGCCGGACGTCGTCGCCGCTTACGTCGCCGCCGGGCACGAAGTTTACGTCGAAACCGGCGCGGGCGAAGGTTCCGCTTTTCCGGACGAAGAGTACGCCGAGGCGGGCGCGAAGATTCTTCCGACGGCGCTCGAAGTCGCGTCGACGGTCGACATGCTCGTGAAGGTGAAAGAGCCGCTTCCGCGCGAATACAACCTCCTTCGTCCGGGCTTGATTCTTTACACGTACCTTCACTTGGCGGCGGAGCGTCGCTTGGCGGAAGAGCTTGCGGCGAAGAAAGTGAAGGCGGTCGCTTACGAAACGATTCAAGAGCCGACCGGGCTTCCGTGTTTGCGTCCGATGTCGGAGATCGCCGGGCGTTTGAGCATTCAAGAGGGCGCGAAGTACATCGAGAGCGCTTACGGCGGTCGCGGGATTCTTCTCGGCGGCGTCCCGGGCGTCGAACGCGGCAAGGTCGTTATCGTCGGCGGCGGGATCGCCGGGACTTACGCGGCGAAGGCGGCGGTCGGAATGGGCGCGCAAGTTACGATCATCGACGTCAGCCTGCAACGCTTGACCTACTTGGACGACATTTTCGGCGCCGGCGTTACGACGTTGTTCGCGTCGGAACGCAACATCGCTCGCGCCTTGTCCGAAGCGGACTTGGTCGTCGGCACGGTGCTCGTTCCGGGCGGTTCGACGCCGAAACTGATTCGTCGCGAACACTTGAAGACGATGAAGCGCGGCGCGGTCATCGTCGACGTCGCGGTCGACCAAGGCGGCTGCTGCGAAACGTCGCGCGTTACGTATCACGACGACCCGGTTTTCATCGAGGAAGGCGTCGTTCACTATTGCGTCGGGAACATGCCGGGCGCCGTTCCGCGCACGTCGACGGTCGCTCTCACGAACGCGACGCAAATTTACGGCCTGCAAATCGCGAACCTCGGCCTCGAAGAAGCGGCGCGTCGCAACCCGGCGCTGGCCAAGGGCGTCAACTACTACGACGGCAAGTGCGTCAACGCGAACGTCGCCCGCAGTCTCGGCGTCGAGTTGGTCGACCTCGCGACGCTGATCGGCTGAACGCTTAACCGCCGCTAAATTCAGCGTTTAAACAAAGAAAAACGCCGCCGAGCCAACCGACTCGACGGCGTTTTTTAACGCGCCTTCCTTCGCTGAACGGTTTGCGCGCCGTTTTTTTCCTTGCTTGCCGCTTTGCGCCCCCGTTGTTTTAAACTTTGCGACCCCCGTTGTTTTAAAGGAGAAAGCGCAATGTCCGAAGCCGCCCGTTCCCGCCGCGACGACGCCGAAATCGTCGTTCGTTCCGCCGTCGAAGCCGACTTGGAAGCGGTCGGCGCGATCGCGGAGGCAATTTTCGGCGACGAAATCGCCGGGACGCCGCCGTCGCTTTTGCCGACGCTTTATCGTTATTTAGCGCGTTATTATTGGTTCCCGAAGTCGCCGTTCAACTTGGCGGCGCTCGTCGACGGGCGGCTTTGCGGCGCGCTCTTCGCGGCGCCGGCAAATTTAGCGGAAAACGCCGACGACGCCGACGCTTGGATCGCGCCGCGCCTTACGACGTCGGAAGAACGGGCATTTTTCGCGAAATACCGCGCTTACCTCGACGCGAACCGTCGCGCCGAACTCGCCGCGGCGCGCCCGAACGAAACGCTTCTTCTCTTTTTCGTTAGCGTTCGGCCCGGTTGCGGTCGCGCGGCGGCGCGGGAGTTCGAGCGGCGTTTGCGAGCGAACGTCGCCGAGTCGTCGCCGACGACGAACGCAAACGCCGCGCCCGTTCCGCTTTCGACGCTCCTTTGGACGGACGACACTTGCGATTTTGACTGGTACGAACGCAACGGTTTCGCCGAAGTCGCGCGCTTTCAGCAACAAACCGAACTGCGCCCGGAACCGTTTTCGACTTTTCTTTTCCGCAAAGAATACCGCTAAACCGCCGCGCTCGCCCGAACTTCAAGCCGTCTTCAAACGCGCCGCTCGACGTTCCGCCGCTCGACGCAAAAACGCCGCCGAGTCGGCAAAACTCGACGGCGTTTTTTAACGCGCTCGCGACTCGACGCGAACAGTTCCGCTTCGTCTAAACGCTTTCGCCGCCGGCGCCGCCGCGTTTCGAATCCAAAATCTTGCGCCAAACGAAGCGCGAAAGGAAACTTTCGTCGGCGGAAGCGTCCATTTTTTGAAAAAGCTCCCAAGGCGCCGCGAACGCGACGATCTCCTCGCCGAGCGCTTTGCGCAAGACGAGCCGCGCCGAAACGTCGATTCCGCCGACGACCGCCCGCCCTTCGCCGTCCGGACGATTCGCCTCCGCGAACGGAAAAAGCGCGACGCTCGCGCAACCGGAAGCGAACGGAATCCGAACCGCGTCGGTCGAAGCGCCGCGAACGTAATTCGCCAAAACGACGAGCGCGCTCAAAGCGTCCGCGTCGACCAAAAAGACGACGGCTTTCGGCGTTTCGTTCGACGTCAACTTCGCCAACGGCTTGAAAACGACGCAAACGCCCTCGGGCTCGACGGTCGGCAAAGACGCGACATAGCGTTTCGCCGCGTCGGGCGTCGGCGCGTAACCTTCGCCTTTTTCGAACTTGCGACGCGCCGCCGGTTCCATTTGCGCCAACGTTTCGTCGCCCGGCGGCCAACCGGCGAACCCGGTCGAAAAGAAACGTTCGAACCCGGACGCGCCGCAAGGAAACCGCTCCGACGCGAACGGGCCGAGCGCGAGTCCGCCGACCGCGCCCGGACAACGGCAGTTTTCAAGATCGACGTAAACCGTTTCGCCGCGCGCCGCTTGCGCCAACGCGAACGCGGCGCAACGCCCGACGAGCGGACGAGCGTTCGGCGGAATTTCGTTCGCGTAAAAAACGGCGAGCGGCGGGAATTTCAGCGCGAGCGTCGTTTCCCAAGGCGTTTGCGTTCGTCGCGTCATTGGCGCCCCTTTTCGACAAAGCGGCTAAAACGTTGAATTGCAACGTTTATACGCGTTTATTTCTCGACGACTTCAATCTTCGCGAAGTACGCCGCTTCCCAACTCCAGCCGTTCGGTTGGTTGACGATTTCGATTTTCGTCTCTTTTCCGGCGTTTTGCGAGAGCGGAACTTCGACGGTCAGCCAGCCGTCCGCGCCGACGCTATCTTTCGAAACGACAAGCTCTTTCGCCGTTTCGCCGTTCAGTTTGACGATCAAGAGGTAATCGCCGACGACGTCCTTCGTTAGGTGGTGCGAAACCTCCAAAACGAGCGTCGACTTCGCCGTCTGAACGACCGTCTTCGAGACGACCGCGCCGATTTCGCGCAGTTCCGGGTGCGTCATCAGGACGTTTTGGCGACCGCGGTACTCGGCGCGGAAACCGGGGTTCATGTCCGGGCCCATATGCGAAACTTGGAAGCCGTTAAAGTGTTTCGCCGTCAACTCTTCGAGCGAATATTCGCGGAACTTGATTTGCTTCAACTCTTCCTCGGTGAAGCGAATCGCGGCGCCGTCGCTCGGGAGTTCTTCGCTCGGCGCGACGCACGACGCGAGCGCGCTCGGCTTCGTCTCCGTTTGCGGAATGAAATACGTCGGAACGCCGTCGACGTCGCGGACGAACCCGCCCTCTTTCTTAATCGCTTGGAGCGCCAACGAGTCGCAAACGTCGATCAGCGCCGGGAAGTTGTACGCCGTATGACTGAAGACGCCGGTTTCGTCGAGTTTTTCCGAGAAGCGCGCCGGAAGTTTCGAGAACCCGAGCGTCGCGAAGAGGACGCCCCCCGCGTTCGACGGGTTGCAGTCGGAGTCTTGCCCGGCTTGCATCTAGATCTTGATCGTTTCGTCGAGGTCGCCCTTGCCGTACAGGAGGCCGATCAAGATGTACGCGCCGTTGATTTTCGCGTCGATATTAAACGCGGAATCATGACCGCTGCACGACCAAGCGCGGTATTCGGCGTTGTGTTGGTATTTTTCGTTAATCTTGTCCCAACAGGACTTCCAGTCGTTCGGGTTTTCGCGATACCAAGCGAGCAGGTCGCGAACCATCTCCGCGTATTGCGACTCGGCGGGAATCGCTTCCAACGCTTTTTCGATAATCTTCACGACGTCGGTTTCGAAAAACGCTTCGGCGTACATCGCGCCGACGAACTGACCGGCGTACATCCCGTCGCCGTAATTCATCAGCCGCCCGAATTTTTCGCCCATTCGAATCGCGTTGTTCGGCAGGCCCGGCGAAATCAAGCCGGAAAAGTCCGCTTCGATTTGATAGTCGATGTCGTCGGCGCACTTGTTCAGCGTCGGATAACTCGAATACGGCGGCGCGATCCCGCAACGCAAGTTGTGTCGTCCGGCGACGTTGGCGTGCCAAAGCGCGTATTCGCTGTTCGCGAAATCGATCCCGGCTTGGCGGATGGAAACGTCGAGCCCGTGTTCCTCCATCGAGCGCAGGAACGTCATTTCGACGTAAAGGTCGTCTTGGCCGAACGCGTTGTTGATCATTTCCGGCGTCCATTTCGGCATGTCGGCGTCCGGAATGATTCGGTCGCAGAAGCGGAACTCGGTCGGCGCGCCCCAGCAGACCCCGGCGATTTGACCGATCCAACCGGCTTTCATTTTGTCGCGGTACTCGGCGACCGGAAGCGTTCGGTAAAGTTTGCCGTCGATTTCGACGGGTTCGGCGGCGAGCGACGCGGCGGCGGAACCGAAAAGCGTCGCGGTTCCCAACAGAGCGGCCCAAAGTTTTTTCATCGGCGCAAATCCTTTAATGAAAGCGGGTTAACTCGACGGCTTTCGCTCGCTCGCGACGTTTTTCCCTTTTCGTTCGCTCTTTCCCGAAAAGTCCGAAAACGTCGCCGACAAACGCCGCCGCAAGAAAACAAAAAAACGCGGAGCCGAAACTCCGCGTCCATTATACCCGAATCGGACGGCGGTTTCAACGGTTTCGCCGCCGTTTCGTCAAAATTCGGATTTTATTTTCAACCGACGCTCAACGAACGATCGTTTGCTCGCGGCCCGGGCCGACCGAAACGATCGAAATCGGACGACCGAGAATTTCTTCGAGGCGCGCGACGTATTTTTTCGCGTTTTCCGGAAGATCGTCGTATTTCGAGATTTGGTCGATCTCTTCCGTCCAACCCGGCAGCGATTCGTAAATCGGTTTCGCGCGGGCCAAGTCGTCGACGTCGGACGGGAACGACTCGATTCGCTTGCCGTCCAGCTCGTAAGCGACGCAAACGTTAATCGTTTCGAAACCGCTCAAGACGTCGAGCAACATCAGCGAAAGCTCGGTCGCGCCGCTCAAACGACTCGTGTAACGGACGGCGACGGCGTCGAACCAACCGCAACGGCGCGGACGCTTCGTCACGGTGCCGTATTCGTTGCCGCGGTCGCGAATGCGTTGACCGATTTCGTCGTCGAGTTCCGTCGGGAACGGGCCGCCGCCGACGCGGGTCGAGTACGCCTTGATAATCCCGACGACGCGCTTAATGAAGGTCGCCGGAAGACCGGAACCGGCGGTAACGCCGACCCCGGAGCTGTTGCTGCTCGTAACGTACGGGAACGTCCCGTAATCGACGTCGAGAAGCGCGCCTTGCGCCCCTTCGAGCAAAATTTTCTTGTCGGCGTCGACCGCGTCGAGGAGATAATCGACGACGTCGGCGACGAACGGCTTCAAGCGCGCCGCGAAGTCGGAGTATTGCGCGATAATTTCTTCCGCGTCAAACTTTTTGACGGTCGCTTTGACTTCGTCGTCGCGAGCCATTCCCGGGAGCGCGCGGTTTTTCAGCTCGACGATTTTGCGAATTTTTTCCGGGAAGTCGGCGCGGTACATATCGCCGACGCGAACCGCCGTCGAACGCCCGACTTTGTCGCGATAACAGGGGCCGATCCCGCGCATCGTCGTCCCGATCGCTTCCGAACGGACACCGGCGTCGTTCATGAGACGGTCTTCCTCTTTATGCCAAGGGAAGATGACGTGCGCTCGCGAACTCAACATCAGGTTCTTTTCGATTTCGACGCCCGCTTCGCGCAGACGGTCGATTTCGCCGAGAATCGATTCCGGGTCGACGACGACGCCGTTGGCGATGACGGATTGCACTTCCGGACGGAAAATACCGCTCGGAATCAGCGACAACTTGTATTTTTTCCCGTCGAAGACAACCGTGTGTCCGGCGTTCGCGCCCCCTTGATAGCGGACGACGATTTCGTTTTGAGCGGTCAACAGGTCGACGATTTTACCTTTCGCCTCGTCGCCCCATTGCAATCCGATAACGCAAGTTGCGGCCATTTTTATCCCTCGGCAGTTGTCGCGTCGACTCCGGCGAACGATCTCCGTTTTTATTATTTTGTTATTTCAACGGTTCAAGATCGCGGCGGCGGTCGGCGCGGAAACGTGTCGCGCTCCGGCGTCGGCTTCCGTTTTTCCTTCGATACGCAACCAAGGAGAAGCGGATAAACGCGGCGGAAAATCGCGCTTTTTAAAAAAGTTTCGACGGTGCGAAACATTCAAACCCCATCATCTTACCACAAGCAAATTTTTTTAGAAGGGGGGGCGGACGCAAAATATTGCGGGCGTTCGGCGACCGCGGCGGCGGGGCTCGGCTTTTATCGTCGCGACGCAATTTCTTTATTTTCTTTAAAAATTTTAAGAAAAAACGTCCAAACTTTGCTTTCTCGCCCTCTTAATCAACGTTAAGGGCGACGCAAGAGCGCGACGCGCCGCTTCGATCGTCCTTGCTTTTATTTTAAACGTTTTCCCGCTCCCGCCAACGACTTAACGCGTCGACCGTTTCGCCGTCGCAAGTTTCGCGGTCGGGCAAACGACAATAATATATTGAAGGAGAGAATGATGTTCGCGCAATGCGTTTTCCGTTTCCTGTTCGGCGGCGCTTTGATGCTCGCCGTTTATCTTGTCGGCCAAAAATCGGTCAACTTGGCCGGTTTGCTTTCCGCGGCGCCTATTTTTAGCGGCGCGTTCCTGGCGTTAAATATGTCGCAAGGTAAGCCCAACGCGCAACTTATCGCGCAAACGCTCGGTTCCGCCGAAGGGATGCTTTGCGGGTTGGGCTTTTACGTCGCCGCCAACTTGGCGTTGCGATGCAAATTGCCCGCGCCCGCGGTCGTCGGCGTCGGTTGCGCGGCCTGCGTCGCGACGTATTTCGCCGTTAAGTACGTCAAAAAGCTCGCCGCTTAAACGATTTGCGTCTTTTCTCTCCTTAACGTAAAACGCCGACTCGGCTTCAACCGAGTCGGTTTTTTTATTGCGTTCGTTGGGCTCGCGTCGCCTCTTCCCGCGACGTTTTTAAAAAATTTTAAGTTTTTTGAAAAATTTTCGCCAACTTTTCCTCCGCCTCGACTCTTAGTAGGCGAAAACAGAAAAAACCGAGAACCGTCGCAAGCGTCGACGAAACGTTAAACCGATATCGCGCCGAAACAAGCGTTTCCGAAACGCAAGTCGAATCAAAACGCTATAAAGCGGTTCCCGCAAAAAATAATTAAAAAATTTTCAGAAACCCGCTTGACGGAACAAAATTCCGCATTAAGATAAAAGAAGAAGAGGGGCAGCGCAGAGGTCGAGTTACTTCGTCACTTCATTTACAATGCAGCCCGACGGCTCAAAAACTTGGCTTTGCCTTTTTCTCTCCTCTTCGTTTTAACTTTTTTAAGCGACGCGTTTAGAATCGGTCGCCGCAATTTGTCGGAATATGTCGGTCGGTAGTTAGTTGTTGTTGTTTTTATTTGTCGTTCTTCTTACTTAACAAGTTGTTAACGTAATTTTAGCCCGTATAGTCGGCGAGTCGCGGACGCGGCGTTTATTTTCCCCGTTGGTTTATTTTCCCCGTTGATTAAAATTTAGTTTTTTTTTATTTTTTAACAACTTTTCCCTTTTCGTTCCTCTTATACAACGAAAAGCCCCAAGAACCAAACGTTTAACTTACCCCTTTCCTTTAACGGACGCGTTTTCCTTGCGTTGCCCCTTTTACCCAACGTTCGCTTAAATTAAATTTTACGCGGCTCGATTACTAAACAATGAAACAAAACTTGACGGGACTTGCGTTTCCGTCGCGTTCCCCGCAATAAGGCAGCGCGGTCGGCGAGTTACTTCGAACCTTTAAACTTTGACCTGAAATTGAATAGAGAGCGTCCCTCGACGTTGCAAAACGTCCGCGACGTTCGTACTTGCCGCTAATTTTCTCCTTATCGCATATTTTCGCGCTTGCGACGGCTCGCCGGAAGGCTTGCAGTTTCCGACGAGACCGCTAAGCGCCCCTTTCCAACCAACCGCCAACCCTTTACTTAACCTTTTATCCCCTTTTATCGCGTCGTTTAGCGACGGCGCGATAAACTGTCGACGCGGCGAAAGTCGCGGCGACGCTCCGCGTCAAGGCAGCGGGACGAGCGAGTTACTTCAACCTTTTGCAACCCAGTCTCGCCGCAAGATACTCCTTGACGCGGTTTTAACGCTTCGACGGCGCGCCGGACGGCTTGCCGCTTCCGACGCAACCGCGAAGCGTCCCTTTCCAACCAACCGCCAACCCTTTACTTAACCTTTTATCTCCTTTTATCGCGTCGTTTAGCGACGGCGCGATAAACTGTCGACGCGGCAAAAGTCGCGTTCGCCAAAATATCTAATTGTCCTATTTAACGAGGAACCGAACATGTCGAAACTGAATCCTACCGCCAAACAACAAGAAGCGAACGCCTCCCACCTTAACTGGATGGGCGGGAACAGCTGGGACGTTAACGATCCGTTCGTCCGGTTGCGGATGGCGGCGGCCTCCTGTTTCTTCGGCGAACCGAAATACTACGACACGTCGGGAACGGAACCGACGCGTTCCCAGTTCGCGAACCTCTGTCGCTTGTCGGCGCAGGACTTCGCTTACCTGCGTTCGACGCTCAACGCGCTCTCGCCGAGCGAATGGCGCGACCTGTCGCCGCGAAAAACGATCGAAAGATGCGTCGACGAGTGCCTCGCGGTCGACCCGGAACGAACGCTCCAAATCGCGTCGGCGCTCCGCAACGAGGACTTTATGCGCTCGACGCCGCAAGTAATCCTCGTTCGCGCGGCGCTCTCCCCGGCGACGAAGGGGACCGGTCTCGTCCGCCGTTACGCGCCGGAAATTTGCCGTCGCGGCGACGAACCGGCGGTCGGGTTCGCGTATTTCCTCGACGAATACGGTCGGAAAACGCCGCTCCCGAACGCCTTGAAAAAGGCTTGGCGCGACGCGCTCGAGTCGTTCGACGACTACGTTCTCGCGAAGTACCGCTTGGAACGCAACGCCGTCAAGACGGTCGACGTCGTCAACTTGACGCACGCCCATTCGGAGTCGATCGACCGTCTGAAGCGCGACGAACTGCGTCAAAAGGACACTTGGGAAAGCGTCGTTTCGAACGGCGGCTCCTGGCGCGACGCGGCGAAAATCACGCCGCATATGGCGACGCTGCGCAACTTGCGCAACTTCGCGCAAAACGGCGTCGAAATCGGCGAAATCGCCGACCGTCTGCGCGACGGCGTTCGCGGCGGCAAGCAACTGCCGTTCCGGTACTACGCGGCGTACAAAGCGCTCGACGGTTACCCGGCTTGGCAAGATTTGGCCGAGGAATGCCTCGAAATTTCGTTCGCAAACGCTCCGCGCTTCAAGGGTCGCGTCGCGTCGTTGAGCGACAACTCCGGTTCCGCTTGGGGAACGCTGACGTCCGAACTCGGCTCAATGCACGTCGCGGAAATCGGCAACCTGATGGGCGTTATCACTGGCAAATGCGCCGACGAAGGCTGGCTTTACGTCTTCGGCGACCGACTGGCACGAACGCCGGTTCGCAAGAACAGCTCCGTTTTCGACCTTTGCGACAAGGCGAAGCAAGCCGGTCAAGGAATCGGCGGAGCGACCGAAAACGGGATTTGGCTCTTCTTCGACCGAGCGATCCGCGCCCGCGAGCATTGGGATCACATTTTCGTTTATTCCGACATGCAAGCGGGACACGGCGGCCTTTACGGCGTCGACCAAAACGCTTACGCCGATTACCGTTGGAACGGCTCGAATTACATCGACGTCGCGAAGCTGATTCGGACGTACCGCGAACGCGTCAACCCGAACGTTATGATTTACCTCGTCCAAACGGCGGGTTACGTCGACGCGCTCGTTCCGGAATATTACGACCGGACGTTCGTCCTCGGCGGTTGGTCGACGAACATCCTGAAGTTCGCCGACGCGATGAACCGCGCTTACGACGGCGACGCTCCGTCGACGGCGGAAGTCGCGGAAGCGACCGCGGAAAACAGCGTTAGCGCCGACGACGTCGAAGCGACTTGCGACGACGTTACCCAAACGCTCAAACTGAAAACGCTCCTCGACGACTAACCGTCGTCAAGCGGAGCGGCGTTCCCAAGAGCGCCGTTTTTAAGCGCGCGGCGGAACGGAGGTCGCGGAAAAAGAAAACGCGAAAACCGTTTTCAACGCCCTTGACTTTACGAAAGATTGCGTTAAAATTTTGAAAACAATATTCCCGAACGAATAATCGTTCCCAACCAAGAAAACGGTCGTTCTAATCGACGGTCGTTTTCCTCGAAACCTCGGGCCTCCGGCCTTCGACGCGGCTTACTTCTAACCCCTTTAATTTGTCGAACGTTTAGCCCGTCCCTTTCCGGAGCGTTCCGGGGTTTCGTTATTTCTTGCGCCGCCGATAAAAACGGCGAAAATTCTCTTTTCGCGCTCTTAACCGCTTGATTTTCCCGCCTAAACCGGGTATCCTAAAGGCGTCGTTTCGTCGTTTTGCGCGACTTTTCGCCGTTTGCCCGTTTGCCGAAGGAGTTCGAAAAATGCGTCCGCTCCCGCGAATCGCTTTCGCCGTTTTCGCCGTTTTGTCCTTATTATTAATAGCCCCCGTTTGCGCGACGTTCGCCGACTCGCCCGTTGCGGAACGCCGGGTCGCGTTGATTCTCGACCAACCGCCGCGCGTCCCGATGCAAATCGAATCCGATTTCGTCGCCGAGATCGCGTCCGACCTCGACGCCGCCGACGCGACGCTCGCGATTACCGTTCTGAACGTTTCCGCCGATTCCGGCGTCGTTTCCCGCTCCGGCGAGCCGGTCGATCTCGCCGCGTTCGACGTCGTTTGGCTCCACCAAGGCGACGCGATCTCCGCTTCGACCGCGCTCTTTGCGGAACCGGTCGTTTCGGCGTTGCGTTCGTTCGTCGAGTCGGCGCCCGAGCGCGGCGTCTTTTTGACCGGCGGAGCGGCCGCGCTCCTCGACTCGCTCGGCTTCGGCCCGATCAAAACCGCTCCGGTTACCTTCGGCGACGACCGCGCGCAAGCGGGCCTTATCCCGGTCAACCCCGACGCCGCTTTCTTCGCCGACGTCGAACCGGACCGCGGAACCTGCTGGATAACGAACGCCGCGTTCCCCGCCTTCGCCGATTTCGCTTGCGAAGCGCCGAACGTCCGAACGCTCGCGACGACGCCGGGCGGCCCCGCGCTCCCGCTCTTGGTCGCGCTCGACGAAAGCGGCAAAACGGACGAAAACGCCGGTCGAATCAAAGCGGCGGCGTTCGCTTGGCGCGTTTCCCCGCTCTTCGACCGCGCCGCGCCGTTCTTTAAGAACAACCTCAAAGCGGTCTTCCGCAACGGTTTAAAACAATTCGGCGCCGATATTTCCGCGTCCGATTTCGTCGCGCCCGCTTTCGTTCTCCCCGACTTCGACGCGCTCGAACGCTCCGTTTCTCACCTCGTCGAGACGTTCGCCGACGACTATCCGAACGGCGCGCGATACCTCGAACGCCTCGCCGAACTGCGCCAAAAAGCGAAAACGGTCGCCGACGCCGAAAGCGCCGCCGCGTTGACCGCCGACTTTGCCGCGCTCCAAAAAGAAGCGCTCCTCGCGAACCCCGACCTCGATTTCGCCGCGGTCCTCGCCGTCCGTCGCGACCCGAACAAACTCGGTTTCCCCGAAAATTACAACAGCAACTCCGTTCTCCCGACGACCGGCTACCGCGACGCGCTCGTTCGCGTCGACGTCCGAACCGGCGAAAAATCCGACGTTTACGTTCCGAAACACGGCGAGTTCGTCGGCGACCTCGAACTCCATTACGACGCCGACAAGGTGATGTTCTCCGCGCCGGACGCCGGAAACGCCGACCCGGAACTCGCGAAGCGTTGGCGTCTTTGGGAACTTCCGCTCGATTCGGAAGGAAACGCGGTCGGAGCCCCCGCCCTTCTCCCGACCGTCGAAGCGCCGGACGTCGACAATTACGACGCTTGCTATCTCCCGGACGGGCGAATCGTCTTCTGCTCGACCGCTTGCCAAACCGGCGTCCCTTGCATCGACGGGAGCGGGCACGTCTGCAACCTTTACCTCCGCGAAAAAGACGGCGCCGTCCGCCAGCTGACGCTCGAGCAAGACCACGACTGGAACCCGGTCGTTCTTAACAACGGGCGCGTTATGTACTTGCGTTGGGAATACGTCGACCTGCCGCACGCGTTTTCCCGCATTATGTTCCACATGAACCCGGACGGCACGAACCAAGCGGAGCTTTACGGAAGCGGCTCCTATTGGCCGGCGGCGATGTTCGGCGCGCGCCCGCTCCCCGGCGACTCCTCGAAGTTCGTCGCGATCGTCGGCGGGCACCACGAAACGCCGCGAATCGGCGACCTCGTTATCTTCGACCCGGCGCAAGGCCGACAAGAGGCGACCGGCGCCGTTCAGCGAATCCCCGGTTACGGCAAGGAAGTTCAGCCGGTCGTTATCGACCTGCCGATCGCGCAAACTTGGCCGAAATTCGCGCATCCGTTCCCGATTTCGGAGGAATTTTTCCTCGTTTCCTGCAAGCGTTCCGCGTCGGAGCCTTGGGAAATTTGCCTCGTCGACGTGTTCGACAATATCGTTACTCTTTGCCGCGACGCCGAGAACGCGCTCCTCGAACCGATTCCGCTGCGTCCGACCGAACGCCAACCGATCGTTCCGGACCGCGTTATCCCCGACGCTCCGGAAGCCGACGTTTTCATCGCCGATATTTACGAAGGGCGCGGTTTGCCCGGCGTCGAACGGGGCGAAGTCGCCGCGTTGCGCGTTTTCAGCTATCACTTTAGTTATCAAGGGATGGGCGCCGAGCCGCACGGCGTCGGCCTCGACGGTCCTTGGGACCCGCGCCGCATTATCGGAACGGTTCCGGTTCTCGAAGACGGTTCCGCGACGTTCAAAATCCCGGCGATGACGCCGATCGCGCTCCAACCGATCGACAAAAACGGCAAGGCGCTCCAACTGATGCGCAGCTGGATTACCGCGCTCCCGGGCGAGTCGGTCTCTTGCGTCGGTTGTCACGAAGACCAAAACGAAACGTCGCCGACGACGCCGCGAACGCTCGCCGGTCAAACGAAGCCGCTCGAACTCGAACCGTTCTTCGGTCCGACGCGCGGTTTCTCGTTCGAACGCGAAATTCAGCCGATTCTCGACCGTTACTGCCTCGACTGCCATCGCCCGGACTCCGAAACGGTCGCGAAACTGATCGCCGACGGCAAGCTCGGCGCCGACGTTCGCTCGACCGAAAAGCGCCCGCGCCAAACGTTCGGTTTCGACCGAATCCCCGATTTCCGTCCGACGGAGCCGAAACGCCTCTTGGTCGACGGCGGTTACATCGACGCCGCGTCGCGTTACTCCAACGCTTATTACCAACTGCGTCGTTTCACGACCGTTTCGACGAAGGAAAACCAAATGGCGACGCACCGGCCTTACGAGTTTTACGCCGACCTCAGCGAAGTCGTTCGGCTCCTCGAAGCCGGGCACTTCGGCGTCGAACTCGACGAAGAATCTTGGGCAAAGTTGATCGCTTGGATCGACCTCGGCGCGCCGTATTACGGCAACTGGGGCGAAATCCGCAATTACGCGATTCCGGAACGCGTCCAAAGCCAATGGTCGCGCCGCGAAGAGCTCCGCCGACTTTACTCCGGGAACGTTCCGCAACTCGACGACGACCCGACCGTTCCGGTCAAGCCGGTCGAACCGGCGCAGGCGTCCCCCGAGTCGAAGCGCCGCCTCCGTTTTTCGCTTGAAAAAGTCGCCGACGCCGACGAGTCGACTTGGCGCCGCGACGGAGCGGACGAGCGCGCCCCGTTCTCGGTCGACCTCGGCGACGGCTTGACGCTCGAAATGGTTCCGATTCCCGGAACGAATTTCTTCGCGAGTCGTTTTGAAATAACGAACGAGCAATTCCGCGCCTTCAATCCGTCGTTCGACGCCGGGCTCGAATACGGCGACTTCATCCAATTCAGCCCGGGCGAAATCGGTTGGCTCCTGTCGCGCAAAAAGCAGCCGGTCGCGCGAACGACTTGGAACGACGCCGCCGAATTCTGCGCTTGGTTGAGCGAAAAAACCGGGCGCAAGTTCCGCCTTCCGACCGCGTCCGAATGGCGTTTCGCGGCGTCCGGCGGCGACGCGACGGCGAAAAACTGGTTCGGCGACGCCGCCGATTACGCGCCGTTCGAGAACTTCGCCGACTCGACGTTCGCGAAGATCGACCCGTTCTCTTGGGCCGGGCGCGTCGACTCGTTGCCCGCTTGGCGTCCGGCCGACTGGAGCGTCGACGACCGCAGTCGCGTTTCGGCGCCGGTCGGTTCGTACGCGGCGAACCCGTTCGGCCTGTTCGACGTTCAAGGGAACGTCGCCGAGTGGACGTCGTCGGAAGTCGTTCAACGCCGCGAAGTCGTCGACGAAACCGGCGCGGTCGTCGCAAGTTCGGAAACGCAGAAAAAGGTCGTTTGCGGCGGTTCTTGGCGCTCCGAAGCGCGCAAGGGAACGCTCGACGCCGAGCGCTACTTCCCGGCCCGTTTCAACCTCCGCGACGTCGGTTTCCGAGTAATCTGCGTCGACTAAGCGTCGCCGTCAAGCGTTCAAAAGTTCGCGCGAACCCGGCGCTCAAACCGCAATTGAGGGGGCCCGCAAGCGACCGAAGGGAGCGAAGAAAGCGAACTCGCGCGGAAGCGCGGGTAAAACCGCCTT